>CANETM010000125.1 GCA_947441205.1 Bacteroidota bacterium
CATGATTAACACCTTTTAAACTTTCCTCATGTAAAGGAATATAGGCTTCTTGTCCATTATATAAAATGGTCACCATTAATTGGTGAGGCTGTTCAATTACTTCTTGAATCACGCCAATATTTTTTCCTGCTTCTTGAACCATATAACCTAGCAACGCTAATGGTGAATTTTTTTCAACTAGCTTCTGAAAGTCAGCTTGCGGCAACCAAACTTTTTTACTTGTTAAAAAATTTGCCGCTTCTCTTGTTTTAAAGCCTTCAATTTGTAAGTGAGTTATGGTGTCGGTTTTAGCATTGGCCGACTCTATAAAATAAGGAATAAAACTTCCTGCTTTTTGTTCTACAAATAATGCTTCCACTCCTTTAAAATGAATGGGCTGACCTAATGCATGTTCTAATATTACTGCACCAGCAACACCATGCGGCGCCACTAATTTTCCAATATGGATATATTCACTCATGCGCAAATTTAATTCATTTAAAAGAAAATGTGTTGCATAAAAAACCCCAGCTTCCAAAAGGAAACCGGGGCTTTTAAAGCTATGTTTAAACTTTTTTTTCAGTTATCAGTTGCTCTCGCAACTTCTTATTCTGCAGCTGGAGTTTCCTCAGCAGCAACTTCAGCAGCTGGTGCTTCAGGAGCTTCTTCAACAGCAGGAGCAGCTTCCGCTACTGGCTCAGCAACTTTCTTTACAACAGGTACGTACACTTTTTTAGCAGCTTGTGCTTTTTTGTGCGCATCGTTTTTAGAAGCTACTTGTGATTCATGCTCAGCATACCAAGTTTGGAACTTAGCCATTGCAGTTGCATCATCAAATAAGCCTAATTTAACACCACGTAATAAGTGTTTCAAATAAAGTACACCTTTGAATGATAAAATTCTGTGAACGGTGTCTGTAGGTTGAGCACCTTTGTTTAACCACTCTAAAGCTTTTTGACGATCTAATTCGATTGTCGCAGGAACTGTTAAAGGATTGTAAGTACCAATTTTTTGGATGAATTTACCATCTCTTGGTGCGCGTCCGTCGGCCACTACTATGAAGTAGAACGGTCTTTTTTTACTACCATGACGCTGTAGTCTGATCTTTACTGCCATTTTAAATAGAAATTTATAGGCGTTAACAAATAAGGTTGAGGCGCGAAGATAATAGAAAGCTATGAATTCACCCAAAAAAACGGGCTTAACTGTATATTAAATACTGAATTGAACCAAAATAACTATGAAAATCAATCAATTACGTTAATTGTGCCACACCTACTTTCTCATACCGGGCATTTTGCTCATCATAGCTGAGCCCATTGGACCATTCATCATTTTCATCATTTGCTTCATTTGATCAAACTGCTTCATAAAAGCATTGATCTCTGCAATATCTTTTCCCGATCCGTTGGCAATTCTTTGTTTACGACTTGGCGTTAATAAATCTGGATTTCTTCTTTCCAACATAGTCATAGATTGAATAATGGCTTCCACTCCTTTAAAGGCGTCGTCTTTAATATCAACGTCCTTTAAATTTTTACCCATTCCTGGAATCATGCCCATTAAATCTTTTAGGTTACCCATTTTTTTTATTTGCTGAATCTGTGTTAAAAAATCTTCGAAATCAAATTGATTTTTACGAATTTTTTTCTCTAATTTTTTGGCAGCTTCTTCATCATATTGTGCTTGCGCTTTTTCAACTAATGAAGTAATATCACCCATACCCAAAATTCTTTGGGCCATACGTTCAGGATAAAAAACATCCAAGGTATCCATCTTCTCTCCACTGCTCATAAACTTAATAGGCTTATTCACAGTGTACTTAATACTTAATGCAGCACCACCTCGTGTATCACCATCCAACTTAGTTAAAACAACACCTGAAAAATCTAAGCGATCGTTGAAAGCCTTTGCTGTATTGACTGCATCCTGTCCTGTCATAGAATCCACCACAAATAAAATTTCCTGTGGATTGATGGCAGATTTAATATTTGCTACTTCTGTCATCATTACTTCATCAACCGCTAAACGACCAGCAGTATCTATAATGATTACATTTTTATTATTTTGTTTTGCATAGGCAATTGCATTTTGCGCAATAGAAACTGCGTCTTTATTTTCTCTTTCTACAAAAACATCAACGCCAATTTGTTCTGCTAAAACGGTTAATTGATCCATCGCCGCAGGACGATAAATATCAGCAGCAACTAACAAAGGAGACTTTTTTTGTGCCTTTAAATAATTAGCCAATTTCCCTGAAAAAGTAGTCTTACCTGACCCTTGTAAACCTGCCACCAAAATGATGGTTGGATTTCCATTTAAGGTTAACGGTGTAGCCTCAGCTCCCATTAATGCAGTTAATTCGTCCTGCACAATTTTAACCATTAACTGACCCGGGCTAATTGCATTGATTACTTTTTCACCAATTGCTTTTTCCTTAATGCTATCTGTGAATTCCTTTGCTATTTTAAAGTTAACATCCGCATCGAGTAAAGCTTTTCTAATATCTTTTAATGTATTTGCAACATTCAACTCATTAATACGCGCCTGACCTTTCAGGTGCTTAAATGCTGATTCTAATTTTTCGCTAAGGCTATTAAACATAATTCGACGTTAAGGGATGCAAAGATAAGTCAGGGTATTGATAAAATATTTCCAAGTTCATAACTTAATTAATGAATTGATTATCAACTAATTAATATTTATTGCCCTTTAGTAATTCTAGGTATTATCAGTTTGTTAACTAATAAACATTGAAAAATACTTGGAAGCTAGTCTTTAATTATTATTATTGCACCTAACGACCTAATTAAAAAGAGGTTATCGATTTATTATATGAGTAAGAAGCAATTATTTACATTAGAGTTTCCAGTGAGATGTTCACCAGGTATATTATTTGAATTCCTTTCAACAGCATCGGGATTACAAGAGTGGTTTGCTGATAAAGTAGACGAATGGGAAAATGTTTACAGTTTTTCATGGAATGGCGGTGTACCCGATAAGGCAGAAATTATTGATCAAGAAGAAAATAAATTCATTCGCTATAGATGGTTGCATAGTGAAAAAAATGAGTATTTCGAATTCAGAGTTGAAAAGACAGAGATTTCAAATCAAACAATCCTAATTATTAAGGATTTTGCAGAGAAAAATGAAATCAAAGACCAAAGTCGATTATGGGAGTATCAAATAAAAGACCTTTTTTATCGTATAGGAAGTTAGTCCCAACAATTTGTTCAAAAAATTAGACATACTAATATTAAAGGCTTTTATAGGGCCTTTCTTGGCAGCACTTACCATTTCCACATTTGTGCTGACAATGCAATTTTTTTGGCTTTACATTGACGACCTTGTTGGAAAAGGTCTTGACACCCTTACCATTTTACAACTTATTGGTTTAGTATCTGCGACAACATTCACTACAGCATTACCATTAGCATTGTTGTTTTCATCCATCATGACTTTTGGAAATTTAGGCGAAAGTTTTGAGTTAATAGCAATTAAAGCTGCCGGCATTCCATTAGTTAGGTTCATGCAACCGTTGTTTATATTTGCCATTTTTTTATCAGGTGTCGCATTTTTATTTGCAAACAATATTATTCCTGTTACGCAAATGAAACTAACGTCTTTGAAATATGAAATCATTGTTTCGAAACCTGCATTAGATATTAAAGAAGGTGTTTTTTATGATAAAATCGAGGGTTATGTAATCAAGTTAGGGAAAAAAGAATCCAACGATAGCGTGATCCGGAATATTGTAATTTTTGAAAAAAAGACTAACCTCCAGGATAATATGCTTATTGCAGAATCAGGTGTGATGAGGGTTTCAAAAGATAAAAAGTTTTTAGAGTTTATCATGTATAATGGTTGGAGGTACCAAGAAAGAGGTTTAAGAAATACAACCAACACCGAATTCACTAGACTTTACTTTAAAGAATATAAAAAAGTATTTAACCTTAGTAGTTTTCAAATGAATAAGGGGGATGATAATATTTATGATCCTAAAATGTTAAGTGTTCGTCAATTAGGTTTTGCGATTGATTCATTAAAAAACTACGATAGTTTTTATACTAAAAAAATGATACGTGAAGTAGTTCCTTATTTAAGGTTTATGACTTATAAGGACAGTGCAAAAGTTTTCGCAGCATTTAAAAACACAAAAAAAATTCAAAAATTCAGTGAAATTGTACCCGATTCTACTTCCATAAATATAATTGATGCATTGGGTTATCAATTTACATCAGTACTCAATAATATTGGCGCTATAAGAGACAATTATAAAGCAAACGAGCGCGCAGGTGCTACCCATGCTATTGAATGGCACCGAAAATTTACTTTATCATTTGCATGTATTGTACTTTTTTTAATTGGAGCTCCATTAGGTTCCATTATTAGAAAAGGAGGACTTGGCACACCGTTAGTGCTGGCAATTGTATTTTTTGTTGTATTTTTTCTACTTAATAATTTTGGTGAAAAATTTGCAAAATCAGGTGAATGGAGTGTATATAAAGGTATGTGGTTGTCATCCGCAATTTTAATTCCCGTAGGTGCATTTTTAACCTTCAAGGCGATGCGTGATTCGCAGTTATTTAATCAAGAATTTTACTATCGACTATTACAGCCAATTAAAGTAACTTTACGGAAGTACTTTAAAAAATAATATCATGAATAGTTCTAATCAAAACAGACGCCAATTTTTAACAAAAACTGGTAAAGCTGGTATTGCATTAGCTGCAATGCCCCTAATGTCATCAATAGTTCCATCATTGGGTATCGACACATCGGCATATCAACAACAACCCTTGCCATATGCCTATAATGCATTAGAGCCTTTTATTGATGCCATGACCATGGAAATTCATTACACCAAACATGCAGCGACTTATACAAAAAATTTGACCGATGCATGTGTTGCCGAAAAAGTAGATACCACAAGCACTTCACTCGTTTCCTTATTAAATTCTATTTCAAAATATAGTCCAAAAATGCGTAACAACGCAGGGGGTCATTATAATCATGAGTTATTTTGGCAATCAATGAAGCCTGCTCCTTCAACTGCTCCTTCAGGTAGTTTAGCAGAGGCTATTACAAAAACATTTGGATCATTTGCTGATTTTCAAAAAGCATTTGGGGAAGCTGCTAAAAGCAGATTTGGAAGTGGTTGGGCTTGGTTATTGTTAAAAAAAGACGGAAGCCTTGCTATTAGTTCAAC
>CANETM010000126.1 GCA_947441205.1 Bacteroidota bacterium
ATCTGTTCTTTTTAAAGTACTATCGTCATTAAAATAACTATATAATAAGGTAGCTTTTGAAAAATCTAAGCCATTATTTGCTGTAACTGTAAACCCTTTTAAAGGGTCCTTCATTTTTAAGGTATCTACTAATTCAGACTCATCTAAATTTGTGATGTTATAAATGTGCGTTGGGTTAATGCCATTGGGTTGACTTAAGAATGGTTCAAAGTCAATTTTTGGTGCATTATAATTAAGTGTTTGGTCGTAGATAGTTCTTTTTATTTTTTCAGCCGAATTACTTCCTAAAAAGTTCTTCTTTAAAGGGAAAGTTTGGTCTGTACCATAAATACCAAAGTTAGCAGCATGTACTATAGTATCCGAAATATTATCTACAACATAGTTGTATGCAAAACTGTTACCTTCAATTTTAGCCGTGAATCTTGAAAAAATTTGATCCGCTCTACCGTATAATACGTTAGTTGAAATATTGTAGTTCTTATAGCCATAAATACTATTGCCGACAAATGAGTTATTGACAATCTCAAAATTCAGATGATCGCTCTTAAAGTCCTCGAAGTATAGGGATGCATTATTACCTGCGAATAAGTTTGCGTTAATTTTAAAGTTAACGTAGCTTGAATCTAAGTTAAAGTTAAAGGGAGTATTTAATACTTGAATAACCGACACCTTACCAATATTTTTGATAAAATGGTTATCAGCAATGGTTACTAAATTTCTTTTCCAAGCAAAATCAAAAAATATAGGTAATTGCAAATTCTTAAACACTGCATTTTGAATCTCAACATTACTTGAATCAACGCCTTTAATAATTAAACCGACACCTTCGTATTTTGCTTTTCCGATAAATTCAATATTCTTGTTTGCACCCTTAATGTTTACTGCACCCTCTAAAACAATCACACCTGGATCTATGAATTCAATTTTAGCACCACCCTCAACGCTGAATTCACCCTTCACGGTAACTACGTTTTTGACAACGTGCGTACCACTTGAAAGTTTCAATGTGGGATAACTACCACTTAATGTGTCTTGCGATTTTACTTGACTAACAAAGCAAGTAAACAATACCACTAATATGCAAATACTTTTCAATCTTAACATTACATTAATCAATTATTTTATAAATAATAGGGGAAGCGGATCTAGTTGATCCATCTACTAATGACATATTTACGTTGTCAAAAATAAGAATATCATTCTTTTTCAATGCACCAAATACTTTTTGAGCAGGTGATTGAAATAGTTCTCCATAGTTGTTAGCCGACTCCTCCTCTTTACCATTATGAATTCTAACAACCTTGAAACTATTAATTCTACCAGGGAAATAATTCAAATTATTAATTTGCAATTTCGCCTCTAATCTTTCAGCACTTAATAAGTCTTTTGCACTAATTGTATAATTACTAAGGTTATCCCCTTTAACCCTAACAACAGGATCTGGTATAGAGTTTACATTAATCTTTTTCTCGAATAATACTTTTTTGGTGCCTTTTCTTAAATCTAAAAATTTAAGTGTGTATTCACCCGTTTTTCCAAAAATTACACGGTAGTTTTTGTCATTCTTTATCAAATTAACTTTGGGTGAGATTTCCAAATCAAAGTCACGACCTAACATAAAGTCAAAGTCATTCAATAAAGTATTGTTTAAACCAACAAATATATTTTCAGTGCGAAGTGAGTAAAGAATTTTCTTAAATAATTCATCGAAAATTTCGTCATTAACACTTACTACTTTTTGACCTGGTTGAATTATTTCCTCTTCTCTGTACTCTTTAACACTTGATTTTAATACATACAGTTTAGCGTTTAATTGAGAGAAGTAAGTAGCTTCATAACCAATCTCTGCCAAAGCCGCTTCTTGATAAACTAACTGCGCTTTGGTAATCAATAATTTTATTCGCTCCAATTGCATGTAGCTAATGGAAGTAGGTTTATGGTAAAATAAGTAATAAGCCCAATCTTCCTGCTTTCCTTTAATAGTGGTTACGGATTTTTGCAAAGGAATAATAGAATCTAAAGATGATTCTAATTTAAATGGAGCTGCTTTGATATATCCTGATAAATCAAATAAATCTTTTTCCAAAAGCTTAACGCCTTTTTCAGATTTTAAAATTTCCTCAATTAAGTTTCTACTGTTAAACTGTTTGTAAATAGTTGTTTTGTTTTTCACAAATTCATCATCAACAAACTTTAAAACATTGTTTATGACAGCATAACTTTGTGTTAATCTTGTTCTTATTTTTAAGTAAGAAACGGCTTTGGGGCTTTTATTAATTACGTCTATATTATCTGTGATAATCTTGTTACTAATATCTACTTTCTTTAACTCCTCTTTTTCAATTGATTGCAATGACTTAATTGTATAGATATTAGAATCCAGTACCGATATCTTGATATTAATTACAGAGAAACAAATAAATACGATGTACAAAAGACTAATAATCTGGTATCTTTTGACGTCAACGTGACCTTCAGCCATATACTAGATTTTTATATTAACTATATTGTTTGTACAATAAAATGAATGCTAATTGAGCGCCACTTGGAGCAGTATTAGTTTTATTTAAATGGTAGTTTAACTTAGTAAACACAACTTTTTTAGTGTCTTGTTCTTTTAAGTTAAACACTTGTAATAATTTAGACTTAGTAGCTACATTATCAGCAACTAATTTGTCAATTATTTGTTGAACATAACCTAAATTATTTAACTCTCCTTTTACAAATAACTCATTTAATACTACACTATACTCGTTACCTGGTCCGAAATATATAGTTTCAGCATAACAATTAACTACGTCATCAAGTGTAATTGTTAAGCTATCATCAACTTGGATTTCTAAAATATTTTTGAAAAGTTCTTGACCAACCATATTTTCTCTAAACGAAATGGCAGTTTGAACAATTGTTTTCAAGTATGAATAACCAGTGTTATTTGATAAATTAAATTTCAGTTTCTTAACCTTGATAAATAATTTTTTCTTCAACTCGTCAGACTGTGTTACTAGAATATTACTTAATGAAATAAACTCTTCTTCTGACTTAATAGAAACTTTTTGAATTAATTGCTCAACTAATAATTTATCCTTCAATTTAATCATATCAGCAACACAATCAATATTAGGACTTATGATAAAGTCATTACCATAAAATTGTTTTGTGTGACTTAAAATAACTGCTTGTTCACCACCAAAAATTTGAGTTTCATTAATTTTTTTAGTTCTTACTGTGATTACCTCTCCTTCTTGTTCAAATACAAAATGATCTAAGAAAGCAGTGTAATTAACTATTTCAAAAGCCTTACTTAATAATTCCACTTCAAGCACACTTAATTCATGAGCTTTAGATAATGATAACTTGCTTAATTCAGGAACTGGCAACTTAACAGGGAATTGCAATAAAAATTGAATTGATTCTTTACTAGGAAGTTTTTTATCAAAAACTCTTTTGAATAATTTGCTAAGATTAAAATATTCTTCTGGATTTAAATTATCCCATTCTGGTTGGAAGAATAAATCTTTGGCTAAACTTAAAATATCCATTTGCTCCAACTGCCATAAGCTATGAGCTGGATTAATAACATTTGTATTTGCTTGAGGTGTTGCAGCAACTTTATTGGTGTTAATATCAATAGAAACACTTTTTGCTTGTGGTGCTTCAACTGGTTTAGTAATTACTTCAACAATAGGTCGGTTTGTTTGAGCTGTTGGTTGATCTGCTTTTGGAGTTTCAACTTGACCAATATTAATGGTAGCAGTTGTATGTTGTGGAACAACTTGTTGAGGTGCAAATGGGTCTTGTGCTGAACTATAAGTTGTCGGAGGAACTGTTGTACGAACACCAGTAGGTGTTGTTTCAGCTGCGCCTGATCCAGTTTGAATATTTATGTAAGTATCTTTTGCAGCAGCACTATTAGCAAGGTTACCTAAACCATCAGCTACTTTTGCTAAGGTTGCTTCTGTCGCAACTTCAGTTTTTTCTTCTACTTCAACATACTTAATTGCAGATACACCAAATACCACAGCTTCAATTGCTAATCCACCTGTAATTAGGAGATCCTGAGCAGGCCACTCCAATAATTTTGCAATTACCCCAATCAAAATGACTACGGCAGCACCACTATAAAAAAGATTAAAGATGTCTAATTTCTTTTTTTTCATACTATTAATATTGATTATTAATTCAATTTTGGGCTCAAGATATTTTAATTACTTGAGCATACAATATCTATTCGAGAAAATTTTCTACCAAATTATTAAAGCAAATTAATAAAATACGTTGTAAATGATTATGAAACACTGATTTACAATGAATTAACCTTTACAAAAAATTAAATTTGAAGGAAAAATGTAGAAAAAATAATAGAAAATGAAAAAAACTTACAAATGTTACCAGCCACTAAGCGTTAGTATCTCATTTGTATGCTCTTTTGTATCAGGTTTTTCTATAATATGTTGTACGATACCGGCTTCGTCAATTAAAAAGGTGGTACGACTTGTTCCCATATAAGTTTTACCCATAAATTTCTTCTGACCCCATAAATTATACTTGTCAACGATTTTCTTGTCTTCGTCGGCAATTAATGAAAATGGAAGTTCGTATTTGTCAATGAATTTGACATGAGAGGCAACTGAATCAACGCTTACTCCTACAATTGCAATGCCTTTCTTAATTAATTTTTTATAATTATCGCGCAAATTGCAAGCCTGAGCGGTACAACCTGGCGTGTCGTCCTTTGGATAAAAGTATAAAACTACTTTTTGCCCTTTATAATCGGCCAATGCCACATTTTTTCCGTTTTGGTCTACCCCTTTAAATGCAGGAGCTTTTGTACCTTCTTTAATAACTGCCATAATGCTTGAATTACGGTAAATATAGGACTAAATAGGGACAAAAATGTTTAGGAATTAAAAGCGGTAAAATACGCCTAAATTTTATTAGATTTGCGCAATTTATATTTTTGTAGCCATGCCAAAAGACACATCCATAAAATCCGTATTAATTGTAGGTTCTGGACCCATCATTATTGGACAAGCCTGCGAATTTGATTATTCAGGTTCACAAGCTGCGCGTTCTTTAAGAGAGGAAGGAATCAAAGTTATTTTAATTAATAGCAATCCGGCAACAATTATGACGGACCCTATGATGGCTGATAAAGTTTATTTATTGCCATTGAC
>CANETM010000127.1 GCA_947441205.1 Bacteroidota bacterium
AAATTTTCCCTCTTTTGATTTTTTCAATGCCCCCCATAAACGTGGGCATTGATTTACGTTGACTCAATATATTCATACTTAAATTAGAATAACTCAAATAAAAAAGCCCCAAGCAATTGCATGGGGCTTTTTTAAATTTTTATAAAGACAAATATTATCCTACGCTAACATACGTAATGGCTCTTCTAATAAACTTTTAAGTGTTTGTAAAAATGCAGATCCTGTTGCGCCATCCACAACTCGGTGGTCACAACTTAAAGTAACATTCATTACATTTCCTGCTACTACTTGGCCTCCTTTCACTACTGGCTCTTGGCTAATTCCGCCTACTGCTAATATACAAGCATCTGGAGGATTAATAATTGCAGTAAATGAGTCAATACCAAACATTCCCAAGTTAGAAATAGTAAATGTACTTCCTTCCCAATCTGCTGGTTGTAATTTTTTATCTTTTGCTTTCTTTGCAAACTCTTTTACATTGCCACTAATTTGTGACAAGCTCAAGCTATCAGCAAAACGTAATACAGGAACTAATAAACCTTCGTCTACCGCTACTGCAATGCCAATATTTACATGATGATTTTCTCTGATGAAATCTCCCATCCAACTGCTATTTACTTTTGGATGTTGTTTTAATGATAACGCGGTTGCTTTCACAATCAAATCATTAAAACTAATTTTAAATGTTGCATTTTCATTTAATAAAGTACGTGCTTTTATAGCAGCGTCCATATTAATTTTCATTGTCAAGTAAAAGTGTGGAGCAGTAAATAAACTTTCGCTTAAACGCTTCGCAATTACTTTGCGCATTTGAGATACAGGTGTATCTACAAAGCTCACAGTTCCTGATGGAATAAACACGGGAGCAGAAGCTGATCCCATACTAGCTGTCGCTGCATTGTTTACTTTTCCGCCTGCATCAGCTGCATTCGCAGCTTCTTCTAAATCAGTTCTTGTAATTCTTCCATTCTCACCTGTTCCTTTCACATATTTTAAATCAATCCCTTTTTCTTGTGCTATTTTCTTAGCTAATGGAGAAGCAAAAATGCGACCCGCATTTACAACTTGTGCTGCAGGAGCAGCAACTTGCGCAGGACTTGCAGCTGGAGCACTAGCAGGAGCAGTACTTGCAGCAGTACTTGCAGCAGCTGGGGCTGATGCATTGCCTTTCAATCCTTTTACAATGGCATCAATATCCATTCCTGGTTGCCCAATAATGCACAATAAATCATTCACTAAAATCTTGTCTCCTTTTTGAGCACCTTGATATAATAAAACTCCGTCTTTATAGGACTCTAATTCCATAGTAGCTTTATCTGTTTCGATATCAGCTAATATCTCCCCTTTCTTCACGGCATCTCCCACTTTCTTTTGCCAACTAGCAATCACACCTTCAGTCATGGTATCACTTAAACGAGGCATCAAAACAACTTCTTCCATTTTTGCATAATCAACACCACTTGCAGCAGGAGTCGAAGCCGCAGTAGTTTCCGCAACTGCTGGGGAAGTTTTATTTCCTTGATCAGCTGGTTTAGCTTCAGCAGATTTTGTATTTGCACCTGCAATTAAAGCACTAATATCTTCGCCAGCTTTACCAAAAATGGCAAGTAAGTCATTAACTTGTAATTTTCCACCACGAGGTGTGCCTATGTGTAAAAGGACACCATCCTGATAGCTTTCTAATTCCATGGTCGCTTTATCCGTTTCGATTTCGGCTAATAAATCACCTTTTTTAACGGTATCTCCCACTTTTTTATGCCATGCAGCTATCACTCCTTCGGTCATTGTATCGCTTAAACGCGGCATTAATATAACTTCTGCCATAAATAAAAGGCTGTTTTGTAATTGAACTGTGAAAATACGTCAAAATTGGTTTTTTTCCCACCGATATTGGCAATTTTTAAGCAAATGGGGGTAAAACCAAAGCATTTTTCCGAAAACGATGCCACTAGCTTAAAACTAGTTATGATTATTGGCCTTGAGCCAAGCTGTACTCTTTTTTATCGGCCCACATATTTAATATCTCCAATGAACAAATTTTGAAATCTTTAGTCAAGGCACCATATAATTTTACTACATCATCCTGCGATAAAGGAAGCTCATTCACGGTTTCAAAACGACAATAATATTGATTCACCAAATTGGTAAAAATGGAACCTGATGGCCATACTTGGGTGCCCCTATTTGTTATGGTCACTAATTTAAGTGCGTCGGTAGTAATAGAGGTACACTTATCAGCAATTACCTGCGGTTGCTCATTACTTTCTATGAAAAAATCGACACCTACAATTTTATGTTGATCATTTAAATCACTTTGTAACATTGGATTATGTTCCAACTTGAAATTAGTTGGCGTTATATAAAAATTAGGTAACAATGGTTTTGGATTATGAACTGGTTTTTGTCCAAAATTATTAATAATGGATTGTGCAAAAACAGTTGTGTTCACTGAAGGAATTGACTTGTCACCAAAATCACCTGTATGTACTCCTGATTCTAATGTAAATAACAATGCATTTTCAATCATAATGGCTTGTTCCATTAATCCTAAATGACGAAGCATGCTTAGGCCACTTAATAATAATGAAGTTGGATTGGCAATATTTTTTCCAGCAATATCTGGTGCTGTACCATGCACTGCTTCAAAAATAGAAATATGATCACCAATATTAGAAGATGGCGCAAAACCAAGCCCACCAACTAATCCAGCGCATAAATCACTTACAATATCGCCTTGTAAATTAGTTAATACAATCACATCAAATAAATCAGGACGACTAACTAATTTCATACATAAATCGTCAACAATAACATCGTCGGCATTCAATTCAGGATACTCCTTTGCAACTTCTTTGAATACTTCTAAAAACAAACCATCGGTTAATTTCATGATGTTTGCTTTGTGTCCACAAGTAATTCTTTTCGCTCCTTTTTTCTTAGCCATTTCAAATGCATATCTAACTACTTGCTCACTTCCTGGGCGTGTAATAAAACGTCTTCCTAAAGCAACATCCTGGGTAAGCATATGCTCAATCCCACCATAGGTGTCTTCAATATTTTCTCTTACAATGGTTAAGTCTATTGTTATTCCTGCTTTACTAAATACGGTATCCACCCCACTTAGGGTTTGAAAATGTCGATCATTGGCATAGGTGTTCCAAGTTTTTCTAGCGGTTACATTTACACTTTTTACCCCCTTACCTTTAGGCGTTTCCATGGGTCCTTTAAATAAAATACCCAGCTCCTCAATTGTGTTTTTTGCTTCAGGTGTCATCCCATTACTAAAACCCTTATCAAAAACCCATTTTCCCATATCTACGAATTGATATTCCAAAGGCACATTTGAAGCTTTAAATACATTAATAACTGCATCCATAATTTCTGGACCAATTCCATCCCCTTGAGCTACTGCGATTTTCATATGTATATATTTAGGTAAATAACTGGTATAAAACAAGTTACCGTTTTTGATGCCGCAAAGTTAATGGACTTATGGGAGTGATTATAAAAATTTAAGGTAATTTTTTATGTCATTCATGTAATTTTTTCTACTTTTATCCTGCAGTATTCTCTGCGTTGAATTACTTGATACATAATTACAATGGTTTCCAAAATTTCTGAAGGGATAGAAGTTAGCATTGAAACCTTTTATCAAAAGGACTATAGTAACCCATTGCAAAATGAATATATGTTTGCATATAGGATTACCATTGAAAATCACAACTCTTTTCCTGTAAAATTATTGAGAAGATATTGGGAGGTTTTTGACAGCAATACGGAACAAAAAATAGTTGAAGGTGAAGGCGTAGTTGGGGTTCAACCATTAATTATGCCAGGAAGAAATTATCAATATGTGAGTGGCTGCCACTTAAAAAGTGAAATTGGAAAAATGCAAGGGTATTACACAATGGAAAATGTCGAAAATAAAGAACAAATAAAAGTAAATATACCTCCATTCAAATTAACGGCACCCACAAAATTGAACTAAACTACTTAAGGAGCGTAGGAAGATGTAGTAAAAATTTTATCCGCTGGCGTTGCTAACATAGCTTCCATAGAAATTCCTTTTTGCGCCTTTTGTTTCATCCAGGAAGCTACAATTCGATATCCAATATACTTTCCAACATTACTAGGAATAGCTTCACTAAAAATTGCACTACTTTCACCTTCTTGCATAAAATTATCAATATCCGTTATGCTTGTTGAATAAGTCAATTTTTCATGAACGATATAATCCCAAATATTAGCTTCCTGACCTTTTAAATTTACATACTGATCCTTGGTATATCCATATTTTATGGAGTCGGTCGAATTAGGAAAACAAGCATTAATAATATATTGCAACTTTCCCGCCTCAACCATATGTTGAATTAAATTTTGGGTGTTAGCAGGGGAAATATAAATGTCATTCAAAATATTTTGAACACTATTCACTGCAATGTATTCAGGGGTATATCGCCTACTCAAATAAGTGGGATATATCGTTTGTATTGATTCATCGTAATACCACTTTGCATTGGCACCTAAATGCATTTGTAATCCTATTGCTAAGGCGTCAACAGTAACAATATTCCCAAAAGATTCAAGCGGACCAACAAATAAAATAATATTATGTGTTAAATTATATTTTGGAAAATAATAGTGCACTCTTTTAAACGATGACTCGAGTTCGGGTTTAGCGATTTTGACTGCATTAACCTGTTGGGCTGCTTGATAAATGGGTAAGTGTAGTCGGTAAAATGCCTTGATATACTGCGTGTCATTTGTAGACTTTATCATCAAAACCTTGTTTAAATAATCAATGCCAAATCCGGGGTATTGTTCAAGTAATTTTGTAATAGATTTTTTTATTTGCAGGGTATCCATTGCAAAAAACGCACTATCAAATCTTTGAATTTTAATTTCAAAATTAGCCGCATTTTTAGCAGGGTCATCACTATTTGATCCACAACCCGTTATGAATAATAAAAATGGGATTAAGACAATAACTATATAACGCATATGTGAAAATACAAAAAAAGGAGGTTTATTTATATTAAAAACCGAACTTTACCCAATGAAAATTTGCATAGCAC
>CANETM010000128.1 GCA_947441205.1 Bacteroidota bacterium
TGAAAATTGAAATACCATCGGTTACGATTGATAGCTTATCCAATGTTCACAAAAACTTACATCAACATTTACAACACGACATTTCATTTATAACTTTATCGGAGCATGGCGTTTATTTTGGTGGTGCAAGTGGCCATAAATTAATTCCTACGCATATACGAAACATAGCAGACGTAAGTGGAGCAGGGGATACGGTTATTGCGGTCGCTAGTTTAACTTATGCAAGTACTAAAAATATGGAATTAGCTGCGGAGCTAGCTAATATTGCAGGTGGATTAGTTTGTGAATTAGTAGGTACTGCACCTATTGATAAAAATAGTTTACAAGCAGAAGTAAGAAAACTATTAGTCAAGTAAAGTAATATAAAGAAGAAGTTTAAAGAAGTAGTATAAAGTAGTAATATAAACTAAAGTTTAACTAGGGTTTATTGATCTTAAACTTTTGTGGTTATTTTAAACATAAATAGTAAAGGACAAAATAAATATATGTATTCAAAAAAGATAGCAATAATTGTGGCAGGTGGAACAGGTCAAAGAATGGGATCGGTTGTGCCTAAACAATTTTTAGAAATTCAAGGAAAGCCTATTTTATTACATACCATTGATCAGTTTGTTGCCGCTTTTTCAGATATACAATTAGTTGTTGTTTTACCTGAAGGTTACATACAAGAAGGAAAAGATTTACTAGATAAAAATGGGTTCACTAAAAATATTGTCTTTGTCGCAGGGGGTGATACTCGTTTTCAGTCCGTAAAAAATGGATTGGCACAAGTGAATGAAGCTGCTATTGTATTTGTACACGATGCTGTAAGGTGCTTATTAACACCCGCTCTAATTCAAAGGTGCTATCAACAAGCTTTTGAAAATGGCTCTGCTATTCCAGCGGTGAGCTCAACGGATACGGTAAGACTAATGAAAGGGGAAAAGCATGAATTATTTGACCGAGAAAATGTGATGTTGATACAAACACCACAAACATTTCAATCTGATTTATTATTAACTGCGTTTAATCAAGAATATACTTCATCATTTACTGACGAAGCAAATGTTGTAGAAGCAAGCGGAAATCCTGTTTATTTAGTGGATGGCGAATTTGAAAATATCAAAATCACTAGACCATTAGATTTAGCCATTGCGGAATATATTTTAGCTAAGCGATTTGCTTAATATATATTTAGTCTTCCTCATCAAAGTTTAATGCATACTCCGAGCCGTCTTCTTTTGGAGGCTTAGGAACTTCCACATCGGCCTGCCTTAATACAGAAGTGCTTTTATTAATTTTGTCTAAAATTTGATGTGCTACTTCCATTGCAAGGTATCCATCTATTTCACTCACAACAGTAGGTTCGTCATTTAATATTGAATTAACAAAACTTGTAAGCTCAGCTTTAATAGCATTACCATCCTCAATCACTGGGTTTGAAATAGTGATGGTTTTTTTACCTTGATGCGTGTCAATATCAAAAGAGAAACTATCGTCTTCGTCAGGTTGTTTTAACTTAATTATCTCGGTAGTTTTTTCTAAAAAGTCAATACCTATATAAGCGTCTTTTTGGAACAAACGAATTTTGCGCATTTTTTTCATGCTAATTCGGCTGCTCGTTAAATTGGCAACACAACCGTTATTAAATTCAATACGCACATTGGCTATATCGGGCGTATCGGTTAACACCGCAACACCACTGGCAGAAATATTTTTCACATCGCTTTTTACAATGCTTAAAATAATATCAATATCATGAATCATTAAATCTAAAATCACACTTACTTCAGTACCCCTTGGATTAAATTGTGCTAAACGATGTACCTCAATAAATAAAGGGTTTAAGGAAGCATTTTTAAGTGATGTATAAGCAGGATTAAATCTTTCAACATGACCAACTTGTAATTTAACATTAGCCTCTTTTACCATTTGTACAATTGCTTTTCCTTCCTCAATGGTATTAGCCATGGGTTTTTCTACAAAAACATGCTTCCCCGTTTTGATGGCCATTTCGCATACTGGAAAATGTAAATGGGTAGGCGTAACAACATCAATAATATCACAAGCAGCAATCAAAGCTTCTTCATCCATATAACGCTGGATACCATATTTTTCTTCAACCTCTTTAGCATTATCGTTACTTGGATCAAAAAATCCTACCACCTTTAATTCAGGAATTTCAAGCCAGTTATTTAAATGGTATTTACCCAAATGCCCCACACCAAACACACCGACTTTTAGCATACTTATTTATTTATTAATTGTAAAGTTATGCTATAAGGCATTGAAAATGAGCTTATAAATGATAGTGTGGAAAATTGCCAAATTGCTGTTGATAGTTATGTATTTTGTACCTTTATTTTAATATAAATATATGCATCCAAGTATTCAAAAGCTGTATGATTTAGCAGGTAAAAATAGCCGAAAAATTATTGGGCTAATGAGTGGTACTTCAATGGATGGGTTGGACATTGCATTGTGTGAAATAACAGGATCTGGAATTCATACTAAGGTTAACTTGTTGCAATTCACCACAGTAGCATATGATAAACATATTAAGGAACAAATTTCAAGTGTTTTTTCAAAGTCAATGGTATCCTTACAGCAGCTTACTTTGGTAAACCCATGGATAGCCTTACGACATGCATCCATGATTAATGAAACATTGAAAGGGTGGGGAATATCAAATACTGAAATTGACATTATTGCAAGTCATGGTCAAACCATTTATCATGCACCTAAGTCCTTACATACTAATGATGAATTTGGACCCGCAACCTTGCAAATAGGCGATGGGGATCATTTAGCGGTTCATGCCAATATCATTACCATTAGTGATTTCAGACAAAAGCATATCGCAGCGGGTGGCGAGGGCGCTCCATTGGCCGTATATGGAGATTATTTGCTTTGTGCAAGCCCTGATGAAAATAGGCTATTGTTAAACATTGGTGGGATTGCTAATTATACTTATTTACCTGCAGGTTGCAAGCTTAGTGAAGTTTTTTCAACCGATACTGGGCCAGGCAATACGATGATGGATGCATTTATGCGAATTCATTTTAATCAAGAATATGATAGGGATGGCTTTGTGGCTAAACAAGGATCCATCAATTTTGATTTATTAAGTATAATGAAAGAAGATTCATTTTTTAAAATTGGACTACCTAAAACTATTGGCCCAGAATTATTTAATATTTCATTTATAGAAGCTGCCGTAAAGAATGCGAATTTAAATTCTATTTCAGCACCTGATATAATGGCAACATTAAACCGATTTACTGCTGAAACAATTGTTGATGCTATTTATAAGCATGTCCCTATTGACGATAAATTCAAAATTTATACAAGTGGTGGCGGGATGCATAACAAGTTAATTATTGAACATATACATTCATTAATGCCTAACATCGAAATTATATCTTCCCTTGAATTGGGTATACATCCTGATGCAAAAGAGGCTATTTTATTTGCAGTTTTAGCCAATGAATGTTTAGCTGGGTCGCCAATGTATGTAGGCGGTAATGCGACCAAAATACCAGTAACAATGGGTAAAATAAGTTTTCCGATTTAAAGAACTTATTTAAATTTATTTGGTAATTATTAAACTTTCAACCGCTTTTTTTACAGAACCATATTTTTTCAATAATGCTTCTGCAGATTTATAATCTTTTATATCAGATTGTTCGATGATCATTTGAACACCTCTAGCTATTAGTTTTTTATTGGTTAATTGCATATTGACCATTTTATTGCCCTCAATTCGACCAAGCTTTACCATAACCGATGTAGATATCATATTCAAAATTAACTTTTGAGCAGTTCCGCTTTTCATTCTTGTACTTCCGGTAATAAACTCAGGTCCCAAGTCAACTTCAATAGGATAGTTTGCTGAATCAGATAAAAGGCTATTGTAATTACAACTTATACTTCCAGTAATAATATTATTTTCTTGACATTTTTGTAATCCTCCAATAACATATGGTGTTGTTCCACTTGCTGCAATGCCAATTACAATATCTTGTTCTGAAATTTGATAAGACATTAAATCTAACCAAGCTTGATTCAAATTATCCTCTGCATTTTCAACTGCATGGAACATAGCTTGTTGACCTCCAGCAATAATGGCAATTACTAAGTCTTCAGTGACGCCATAGCTAGGAGGGCATTCACTAGCATCAACAACAGCTAGTCTGCCACTTGTACCAGCACCAATATAAAATAAGCGCCCTCCATTTATTAATTTTAAGGCAATGGCATCCACTAATCTTTCAATTGAATCAATGCTTTTTTCAATGGCTAAAGCCACTTTTTGATCCTCTGTATTTATGTTTTTAAGCAGTTCTATAGTAGACATTTTATCAATGTCATTATAAAGTGAATCTGCTTCTGTTGTTTTTTTATAATTAGACATTTTTTGAAAGTTGTTCTAAAGCTTTTACAAAATCATCCAACTCGGCAGTAGTAGTATATAGGTTTGGACAAATTCGGCAACCACGTATATTGGCATAATCAATAGCTACCGTGAATACCTTGTGCTCTTTTAATAATCTTTTTGCTAAATCCGCAGGTTCAATTCCTTCTATGCCAACATTGGCAATAGCACAACTTCGATTGGCTTCACTTGGGGTATTTAATAAAATTTTAGGGTTAGATCGTACTTTACTTGTCCAATAATTTTGCAAAAACCTAAGCCTAGCTTCTTTGCGTTCAGCACCAATTATCTCAAAATAATCAATGGAGTCATTAATGGTTAAATCAGTATGAACAGGGTGGGTGCCGGTATGATTTAGACGATTAATTTTATTTACATCTTTTTCACTATCGGCTAATAGTGGCCAAACTTTTTTGATGTTATCTTTTCGAACATATAATAAGCCAGCACCTAATGGCGTACTAAGCCATTTGTGTAAAGCAGCTGCATAATAATCGCAGTGAAGATCGTCGATTTTATATTGGATATGCGCAAAAGCATGAGCACCATCTACAATTACTTGAACTCCTTTTTCATGGGCCATGTCACAAATTTTTCGAATCGGCAAAATCTGCCCCGAAATATTAATCA
>CANETM010000129.1 GCA_947441205.1 Bacteroidota bacterium
ATCAAGTACATTTTGGTCTACAATTCCTTTTTCTTTTAATTCTTCAACTAATCGCTCTCTGAGCTTTTTATGTAAATACCTATCCTCTAAAGTTGGCGTCATAGCTTAATTAGTTTAATTGCATGTCCGATATAATGCCGTCAATTTTCTTAGTTAATAAGGCATATACTTCATCAAATGCATTTATATTTTCTAATTGCGTATTTACACTAAAATAAAATTTTATTTTAGGTTCCGTTCCACTTGGCCTTGCCGAAATTTTACTTCCATCTTCAGTTATAAATTGTAACACATTACTTTTCGGCAAATTGATTTTCCAGTTTTCGCCTGTCAATAAATTAGTTCCTTTTTGTAATTCATAATCCAACAAGGTAGCTACTTTTGATCCATTAATGCTTTTTGGAGGTGCTTGTCTATAACTTTCCATCATGTTGGCAATTTCTTGCTGACCGTTCATGCCTTTTTTAGTTATGCTAATTAAGTTTTCATAATAGAAACCATATTGTACATAAAGTTCAATCATTTTATCAAACAATGTCCTGCCTTTACTTTTTTCATAAGCAGCCATCTCACATAATAATGCAACGGCACTCACTGCGTCCTTATCTCTAATTTGGTCACCTATCATTAATCCAAAACTTTCCTCGCCGCCAATTACATAATTTTCTTTACCCTCTTTTTCTTTAATTAATTCAGCAATCCATTTAAAGCCAGTTAATACATTATAACAAGCAACCTTATTTTGCTTTGCTACTTCATTAATCATTTCAGATGTTACAATAGTTGTAATAACCATATCATTTGCATTTGCCACTCCCTTTGCTCTTCTTGCCTCCATTAAATATGCAAATGCCAACACTGCAGTTTGGTTACCATTCATTAACACCCACTCACCTTTGTGATTCTTAACCCCAACTCCTACTCGATCAGCGTCAGGGTCCGTACCTAATAAAATATCGGCATCCAATTCTTTTGCTTTTTTTAGACCAATGCTCATTGTCTCGCTTTCTTCAGGATTTGGGTAATTCACTGTTGGAAAATTCCCATCAGGAATGGACTGCTCTTCAACAATATGAACATTTTTAAAACCAAATGCTGATAATACTTTTGGCACCATTGTAATACCCGTTCCATGAATTGGCGTATATACAATTTTCAAATCCTTTTGTTGCTCAATGATTTCAGGATAAACACTTAGTGATTTAACCATTTTAATGTATTTGTCATCCATTTCCGAGCCTAATAATTGAATATTAGCTTCTCCTCCAGTCCATTTAACATCATCAACTGACTGAATTGCCTCTACTTCAGTTATCACATTTTTATCATGAGGGGGCACCAATTGACCACCATCATTCCAATATGCTTTATAGCCATTATACTCTTTAGGATTGTGCGAAGCTGTGCAAACAACACCTGCTTTACAGTTTAAATTTCTGATGGCAAAACTCAACTCAGGAGTCGGTCTTAAAGCTTCAAATAAGTATACACTAAAACCATTTGCAGCAAATACCTGCGCTGTTGTTTCAGCAAAAAACCTTGAATTATTTCTGCTATCATGTGCAATGGCTACGCTAATTTTTTCACCAGGGTATGCTTTTAGTAAATAATTTGAAAATCCTTGGGTAGCCATTCCAATGGTATATTTATTTATTCTGTTGGTGCCTACCCCCATGAGTCCTCTCAATCCGCCAGTACCAAATTCCAAATTTTTATAAAATGACTCAGCAAGTTCATTTTGATCATTTTCCTGTAATTGTAAAATAGCCTTTTTTGTATTTTCATCATAATTGCCTGCCAACCAACTAGCTACTTTTTGTGCTATAACCTCATTCATATCGGAACTATTTAAATAATGTAATAATATACAGCAAATTAAATAAATCCCCTTAAAAATCCCCTTAAATTTACGAATAGTTTTAAAGCTAAATATTTGAGGATATTTAGTCTGCTTTACTCGGCTTAAAAAGATTAAATTTGTGTTCACTATTGCATCATTAATTCATTTTATGTCAATATTTGCTTCATTATCATTTGTCATAGTTACTGCTTTAGCATTTTTCCTTTTTGGCAAAAAAATATTGTCAATTCGAAAAAATATTCTGTTAGGAAAAGATATAGACCTAAGCGACCAACCCGCTAAAAGATGGAAGAATGTTTTTCTGTTAGCCTTTGGACAAAGAAAAATGTTTCGTAATCCCATAGTTGCTCTATTACATTTAATCGTTTACGTAGGATTTGTAATTATTAATATTGAACTACTAGAAATCATAGTGGATGGTATTACTGGAGGCCACCGCGTGTTTGCACCTTATTTAGGTATTTGTTATACATACTTAATTAACAGTTTTGAAACTTTAGCTTTATTGGTATTATTAGCATGTGTTGTATTTTTAATACGCCGAAATATAATTAAACTAACCCGATTTATAAGCAAGGATTTAGACGGCTGGCCAAGAACAGATGCAAATTTTATTTTAATCATTGAGATCGTATTAATGGCTTTGTTTTTGATTATGAACGCGGCAGATCATACAACCGATTTTGTAATTTCATCTCAAATAAAGCCTTTATTAAACGGCTTTTCTGAGGAACAATTAAGCAACATTGAACATACTGCATGGTGGATTCACATATTGGGTATATATGCTTTTATGAATTACTTGCCCTATTCTAAACACTTACATATTATTTTAGCTTTTCCCAATGCCTATTATGCTTCCTTAATATCAAAAGGAACAATGCACAATATGACCTCAATTCAAAATGAGGTTTTGTATGCGATGCAACCTGAATTAGCCCCTACTAATGCAGCTGCACCTGAAAAATTTGGCGCGCGTGATGTAATGGATTTAAGTTGGAAAAATTTAATGGACGCCTATAGCTGCACCGAATGTGGACGCTGTAGTACTGCCTGCCCTGCTAATAGCACTGGAAAGTTATTAAGCCCACGTAAAATTATGATGGACACGCGTGATCGATTAGAAGAAGTTGGAAATAACATACATAAAAACAAACAATTTAGTGATGATGGGAAATCACTTTTACATGACTATATTACCGTTGAAGAATTAAGGGCATGTACTACTTGTAACGCATGTGTCGAAGAATGCCCCGTAAGTATTTCGCCAATGGATATTATTGTTGAGCTTCGGCGCTCATTAGTAATGGAAGAAAGTAATGCACCAGCAGAATGGAATGGCATGTTTAGCAATATTGAAAATAATTTTGCACCTTGGAAATTTGCTCCTGATGATAGAGATGCATGGACAAATCAATAATACAAAAGGGGCAAATTAAGAGAACAAAAATAATAAATAAAGTAGGTTAGCATAAAATAGTGTACTAAAACTAAGAACGTATGAAAGTAAGCACAATGGCAGAGTTCATGGCAAAGGGTGAAAAACCTGAAGTGTTATTTTGGGTAGGCTGCGCTGGAAGTTTTGATCAGAGAGCCCAAAAAATAACAAAAGCATTTGCTACCATTTTAGATAAAGCGGGCGTAAAATTTGCAATTTTAGGTAAAGAGGAGGCTTGCACGGGTGATCCAGCTCGACGCGCAGGAAATGAATTCATGTTTCAAATGATGGCCTACCAAAATATTCAAATATTAAATGGTTATGAGATTAAGAAAATTGTAACTACTTGTCCTCATTGTTTTAATACCTTAAAAAATGAATACCCCGTATTAGGCGGTGTATATGATGTGATTCATCACACAACTTTTTTACAAGAACTAATTGAGCAAGGGAAAATTAAATTTACCGATAGCAATGAATGGAAAGGCAAAACTATTACCTACCATGATAGCTGTTACTTAGGTAGGGCTAATGAAATATATGAGGCACCTCGAAAAGTATTGGAAAGTTTGGATATGGAACTCCGCGAAATGAAACGATGCAAATCAAAGGGTTTGTGTTGTGGTGCAGGAGGAGCACAAATGTTTAAGGAAGAAGAAAAAGGCGAGAGAAGAATAAATACAGAACGCGCCGATGAAGCCATTGAAACTAAATCTGATTTTGTTGCAAGTGCTTGTCCATTTTGCAATACCATGTTGACCGACGGAATTAAAAATAGAGATGAAGAAGTTGCTGTCGAAGTTTTAGACATTGCAGAAATTATTGCAAAGGCTGTACAATAAATTTAAAAAAAATATACTTTGCATAGTCACAGCCTTACTAGCAATCATTTAAAGTATATCAAATCATAAAAATAAAATTTAAACTAATTTTAAAAATAATGACTGTAGAATTATCAAACATATTGCCTTCCAATTTTCATCCTCAATCAAAATTGTGGATTTATCAAGCAAACCGAACATTTACAATGGATGAAATTTTCAAAATTGAAGATTTACTAGAAAATTTTACTGCTATCTGGAAAAGCCACGGCGATCCAGTTAAAGGGTTTGGTACCGCTTTATATGGTCAGTTCATAATTTTAATGGCAGATGAATCGTATACGACAGTTGGAGGATGTAGCACTGATAGTTCGGTTCATGTTATTAAGGAAATTGAAAAAATGACAGGCGTACAAATGTTTAATAGAGAATTACTTGCATTTTGGGTTAAAGGAAAAGTACAAACCATACCAATGGCCCAAGTAGCATATGCATTAGAAAATGGAATACTGCAAAAAGATACTTTGTATTTTAATAATTTAGTTGCCAATAAAGCCGAGATGGAAAGCAAATGGTTGCAACCTATTAGTGAAAGCTGGTTAGGAAAAAAATACCTTAAATAATATATTTCAACATGAAAACTGTTTACGCAATACCTAACTGCAATACTGTTAAAAAAGCTCTTGATTGGCTGAAGGCCAATAAAGTGACTTTTGAATTTCATGATTATAAAAAGAAAGGAATAACGGCAATTCAATTAACATCATGGTCCAAGCAAATAGGCTGGGAATCGCTTATTAACAAGAAGGGTGCAACTTGGAGACAACTACCTAAAGAAATACAAGAAAGTATTACTTCGCAAAAAGCAGCAATAAATTTAATGATAGAAAAGACCTCCATTATTCGACGCCCATTAATTGAG
>CANETM010000130.1 GCA_947441205.1 Bacteroidota bacterium
AATTTACTCAATGTATTTTTAGATAAAGTTGATTTACCAGTTGCATATTTAAACCCACTTGCAACTTCATTGAAAAGTGGTTGTACGTCTTCACATCCATAATTTGCAGGTATTCCAGCAACGTTTGGACATTTGTCAACTTCATCATTCACACCGTCTTTATCAGTGTCTGGAATAGGACAACCACTATATCTTGTTAAACCTGAAATAGTTGGACATTTATCAACTTCATCATTCACGCCGTCATTATCAGTATCTGGTATTGGACAACCATTGTATTTTTTGCTACCTGGCACATTTGGACACTTATCGACATCATCATTGACGCTATCCTTATCGGTATCAGGTATTGGACAGCCAAAATATTTTGCAATTCCTTTCTCGCTAGGACACTTATCTAAACTATCCACGACTCCGTCCTTATCAACATCCATTGGCAATGGAGCAGGTGGTAATAAAACTGGTTTTTTATTTTTTAATTTTAGTGGCAAAGAATAGCTTATTGAATAACTATTGTGTTTTTTTGTCAAACGAGAAGCTTCTGCATTATGTGTTGCTTGTAAAAAAATAAAAGAACCTTTGTTTGCTTTTATTTGTAAACCTCCGCCTACTGGAGCATAAACATTTGCATAAACTAGGCGATCAAGAGCTACCCCAAAGCCGGCTGTCAAATATGGCACAACTGGATTTTCGTCAGTTAAAAACTTATAATTTAAAGCAAAGTCAAGTGAAACGAAATCACTTGTTTTTTCCATTTTTGGAATCTTTAAGGAATTGTAATAAGGATATCGAATAGTTGCAAATTGCAAACTAGTTACAAAATCAAGTTTTGGTTTCAAACCTCTTAAATATTGAATTCCAAAATTTGCTCGAGTTTTTGATAAATCATCAGTATTTACAGTTTTTTTAAAGTCGTACAAGCCCAACTTTAATGCAATGGATTCAGGTTTAATATTGGATGGTTTTTTCGAGGTAGTGTCTTGTGCAAAAGCATTGATTGACAATACCATAAGCAGTAAAATTTGTGTGACCTTTTTCATATAATTAATCGTGATTTTATAATTTAAAAATAATGTAAAAATATGAGAACTTTAATCGTTTTTGGGATTTAATTTACTTCTATCAACCACCTCAATTACAACCCTTGCAATTCCCTCCCCTTTTTTTGTCATAGATAATTTTTTTGCAGCTCCGCCACTTAAATCAATAACTCTTCCTTTTTTTAACATTTTTGGATGCATCCTGTCGTTAATTCGCACCAATACAGATTTGCCATTTCTCATGTTGGTAACCCTAACTACCGAATTAATTAAAAATACATTTGATGCTGCAGTATATTTTTTAGGTCTATATAATTCACCACTAGCTGTTTTTAAGCCATTAAATTTTGAACTATAAAAACTTGCGATCCCCGTAACCTTATTAAATGAAATTTGTATTCTACCCGTATCAATGTATTTGTTATATTTTTCAATTAAGCCGCTATCAATACAATTTTCTAATACAAAGCTTGGAGGATATACATCTTGTGCCTTTGTAATAATTGGCGACGCTAACAGCAATATAATGATTACTATTTTCATTATTTAATTTCAATTACATCAACAACACTTTCTAAATTTAATGCCCCGTATATATGTGGAAATAGTTCATCTAAATCAATCGCTAATTCAAATAATACAGGTCGACTTACTTTAGCTTTTTCAATTTTTAATTTAACGAGCCCAGTTTGTCCTTTATAAAAACGATCCAATACGCCAGGCAATTGTCTTTCAATTGAGCAATGAATAAATCCTTCTGCATCAAAACCCACAGGCTGATACTCACCTTTTATTTTTGCTTGTTCCCACTCTTTTTGAGTAGTTATATGATATATATATTCGCTTTCCATTTTATTCTTTTTTGTTTTTTAATCTTTAATAATACATTACTTGATTAAACTATTAATTACTTTATTCTATTTTAAAATTCTTGGAATTTTTTGTTCTAATAACATTAAATCCGCAAGCACAATCGCCGTCACCGCTTCCAAGACAACGGGCACCCTTAATGCAATACACAAATCGTGTCTTCCTTTTACTGAAAATACTTCTTGCTCATTGGTCTCCCAATTCCAAGTAGTTTGATCCTTGGGTGTTGAAGATGTAGGTTTTACTGCAATTCTAAAAACCAAATCATTGCCGTTTGTATATCCACCTACTACGCCACCTGCATGATTTGTTTTTGTTTTCCCTGTAGCATCCAATATAGCATCATTGTGATCAACACCAAACATATTGGCAGCAGCAAATCCTGTGCCAAATTCAATACCTCTAATGGCAGGTATTGCAAAAACCGCATGGCTAATTAATGACTCCACTGAATTGAAAAAATGTTCACCAAGACCAATAGGCAATCCTTTTACTACACATTCAACTATACCTCCAACACTATCTTTTTGATCAATTGCTTTTTGAATTCCTTTTTCTACGTCTGTTTCTCCTCCTATACTTACAATATGAGCTTCAACTGAAATATCATTTAATAATTTTTTTGCAATCACCCCCGCTCCTACCAAGGCTGCAGTTAATCTTCCACTAAAATGCCCTCCTCCTCTATAATCTTCAAATCCACCAAATTTGTGATGTGCAGTAAAATCGGAGTGCCCAGGACGAGGAACCGCTCTTTGTTTTTCATAATCACCACTTCGCGTATTATTATTTTCAAAAATCATAGTAATAGGCGCACCTGTAGTAATTTCATTAAATAAACCTGACTTAAAAATAGGCATATCATCTTCCTGTCTTGGTGTTGTTCCTTTTTGCTTGCCCCCTTTTCGACGCTCCATATCAGTAACAAAATGGTCCTGTAATAAGCTCAATCCTGCAGGACAGCCATCAATTACAATGCCAACACATGCTCCATGTGATTCGCCTAAAATTTGCACTTTAAATAAGGTTCCAAAACTATTCATGATAAACTTAATACTACAAGTTAACAATTTAAATGATGCTATACAAAACCCACTCTTCTAATCAATTTAATTCTATACTATCTCGACCTTCCCTCCTAATTGAATGAGATGATTAAAAAAGTCGGTGTAAGACTTATTAATCGCCTCAGCCTCAGTGATAACGACTGGGCCATTTGCTTTTAAAGCCGCCACAGCACAAGCCATTGCGATACGATGGTCATGTTGCGAAAACACCGTTGTAGCATTAATTTCGCCACCTCCATGTATTTTCATGATATCTCCTTCTAATTCAATTTGTATGCCAAGTTTAGCAAATTCAGTTTGTAAAGTCAACCCTCTATCACTTTCCTTATGCGCTAAACGGCTTACTCCTTTGATTTCTGACACACCTATACAAGCCGAAGCTAATGCCACTAATGGAGGAAATAAGTCAGGACAATCCGTTGCATCAAATACAAAAGCGCTTAATGCCGAAGCATTTGTTGAACCTATATAAATTCCGTCTGCTTCCATTGCAATTTGCACATTTGCATTTTGTAATGCTTTCATCACTGCTTTATCGGCCTGTGTTGATTCCAATTGTAAACCCTTTACTTTAATAGGGCCTGCTATGGCACCTGCAACTAATAAAAATGATGCCCCACTCCAATCTCCTTCGACAGTATATTCAATCACTTCATTTAAAGGTTCATGTGGCAAAAACGAAAATTGTTCATAATTAATATGTTTCACTTTCCATCCAAATGCATTTAATACCGCTAATGTCAAATCAATGTATGGCTTGCTTTTTAAATCCAAAACATTTATGACTGAGCCTTGCGCGCCAGTTGCTGCATAGGCCATTAGCAAACCTGTTAAAAATTGTGAGCTTAAAGACCCATCCACTGTAATTGTTGCTGGCGTCTTTAGTGGACCTTGAATTTGTATAGGTAAAAAGCCATTTTGAGATTGAATTTTCACACTTAAGGCTGGGAATATCTCATCGAAAAAATGCATTGGACGTTTTACTAAACTTCCTTTACCATTTATTAAAATAGATTGACTACTTAAAGCCGCGATGGGTGTAAACATTCTTATCCCTAATCCACTTTCGCCACAATTCATTTCGGGTCCAATGGGTTGAACGCCTTTAGAGATTACTTTTATTTTTTCGTTTAAGCTTACCTCATTCTCGACTGTTTCTTTTTGAAATTCAACTTTAGCGCCTAATTTTTGAATTACATCTATTGCTGCTAAATCATCATTGGAATGCCCTGGATTAGAAATAATAGTTTGACCTACATGCAATAAAGCAGCCGCACATGCTCTTTGCATGCTACTTTTACTTGCAGGAGCTATTTGCGCGCCGTTTAGCTTTCCAGGATATACAGTAGCAATCATATTAGGAATACAACTTTATTAAATTATATAATGTTTTCATTGGGATCGTTTCATATACTGCTTTACCCATTTTATTGAGTAAAACATATTGCATCCCAGCCTTTGCATTTTTCTTATCTTTTTGCATCACTTCCATGGCAGCGTCAATATCAAAATGCATAGCGGTTGGTAAACCGTACTTTTTTAATGTTTCCACCAATAAACCAACATCCTTAAAATCCTGCATTACCTGTGAAATTTTTGCAGCGTACACCATTCCAATACTAATAGCATGTCCATGTAATAAAGCATGTTCATTTTCAATAGCATGCCCTAGGGTATGTCCGAAATTCAATAATTTACGATCCCCTTTTTCAAATTCATCTTTTTGTACCACTTTCACTTTGATTTGCACATTTTTTTCAATGAGTGCAGCCAAGGCTTTTTTATTTTTTTGATAGTATGTAATATCATGAGCAGCTAATTCCTTCATCATAGTAGCATCCTTAATGGCAGCATGCTTTATGATTTCAGCAAAGCCATTTTCCCAGTGGTGTTTAGGTAAACTTTGTAAAAAATCTAAATCATATAATAAAAATTGAGGCTGTCTAATTAATCCCACCATATTTTTATACAATC
>CANETM010000131.1 GCA_947441205.1 Bacteroidota bacterium
AGGACAATTACCAGCAGCTATTGCAAATGATAAGTTATTCCCTGCCATTTTTGCGAAACAAAACAGCAAGGGTGTACCAGCAATGGGTGTGGTTATTTCAAGTGTATTTGTTTCAATTTTTATGGTTATGAATTATACAAAAGGATTGGTAGCGCAGTTTCAGTTTTTAATTTTATTGACAACTTCAACTATTATTATTCCATATGTTTTTTGTACTGCTTCCTTTATGATTCTTAGATTAAGAAAAACATTTACAAGTAGTATCGCCAAAATTTCAGCTATTTTATTAGCTAGTTTAACTTTTGTATTTTGTATTTGGATTATGTTAGGACTTGGTCAAGAGACCGTATTTTGGGGTTTCTTTCTTACCTTGTTCTCTGTTCCTATTTATGTTTATGCAATTTGGAGACGTGATCAAAACCAAGCATAAATTTCAGTATTTTTAAAATATCTCTTTACAACTAATTAATAAGTTACTATGAGCGCACATTCTGAATCTGGAAAATTAAAATCTTTATTTATTAAAAAAGCATCAGCTGCTTTTATTGATGATGCCCATATTAGTAAGCATTGGGAAGCATTAAATTATTTGGGTAAACCTGATATTACAAAAGCACTTGAAGAGTATGAAGCATTCGAGCAAATTTTAAAAGACAACGGCGCTGAGGTTTTATATTTGCCTCAGGATGATACAGTGAATATGGATTCCATTTATTGCAGAGATGCAGCCATTGCAACTGAAAAGGGAATGATTATTTGTAATATGGGTAAGGAAGGACGAATCAAAGAACCTGCAGCTGAACAACGTGCATTTGAAGCCAATGGTATTGCAGTATTAGGCGTTATAACTGCACCTGGAACTGTTGAAGGCGGTGATGTTGCTTGGCTGGATGAAAAAACTTTAGCGGTGGGACATACTTATCGTACCAATGAAGAAGGTATTCGTCAATTAACTAATTTATTGGCACCATTAGGTGTTCATGTGATGTCGGTGCCTATGCCACATTATAAAGGGCCGTCGGACGTATTTCATTTGATGTCTGTTTTAAGTCCAGTGGATAGTAATTTAGCCGTAGTCTATTCACCCTTAATTCCTATTGTTTTTAGAAATGAATTAATTGCACGAGGATATGAGTTAGTGGAAGTACCTGATGAAGAATTTGATAGCATGGGTTGTAATGTATTAGCTCTAGCTCCTCGTGTTTGCCTAATGGTAAAAGGAAATCCTATTACAAAATCAAGGTTAGAAAAAGCAGGTTGCAAAGTAATCGAATATAAAGGTGCAGAAATAAGTGTGAAAGGTGGCGGTGGCCCAACTTGTTTAACAAGACCTGTTATGAGAGGATAATTAAAATCTTTAGGAATTAATCTTTTAAAAACGCGCTTTTTATTTTGTGTTCCAATCCCATAGTACAATATCCCAACCCGTACCTACCTGTTCAATTACACCAATGGTTTCAAAGCCTACTTTTTGATGCATACGAATGGATCGCTTGTTGGCTTGAGAAATATCGGTTACTAAGTAATTATATTTTTTTGAATGTAAGGTTTTAAAAAAATCATACATTTTAGGTACCCATCCTTGGCCTCGATGTGATTTTCCAACACATACTTGACCTACCAAAATATAAGGCACCTCTTTTAAATATTTTTCATGATATTGGGTAGCATCCAATGTATTAAATAAATGGTCTACTTCGGGATGTTCACCATAAACATCTTTATTGGTTACTATGGTGTATGCAACAACTTCATCCCCCTCTTTAACAATAATGGAAGGGTAAATAACATGCATTTTTTGAAGTAGTTCCAAGCTATATTCTGATGTGACAAAGCCTTCTTTGATTGCTTCTTCTTCGCCAATTAAACGACGCAAATTGTTAGTCTGCAATTGTTTTAATCCAATTAATTCCTGTTCTGTTTCAACTAATTTCAATATTGCCATAAAACGCTGCTTAAAATTTTAAAAATCGGTTTATATAATTGTAAAATTTATATTTGGCACCCTCTTTTAATTGAGCACTATAAATGCCCTCACTACCCGATGTAAAATACGATAGTATGCTTGCGATTCCTATAAATATGCCAGCATTCAGTCCAAACATTTCAATGCCTAATATAATTCCGGTAATGGCTGTATGAGTAGCGCCTGCAAATACGGCTACAAAACCCATACCTGCCATTAATGCCATTGGTAAAGGAATAAACCATATCAATATATTGCCTAGGGTTGCACCAATAAAAAACAAAGGGGTTACTTCGCCGCCTTTAAAGCCAGCACTTAAGGTAAAAGTGGTTAGTAATATTTTAATGATAAAATCATAATTACCTGCAGGGTGTACAAATGCATATGAAATAGTTGGAATACCCAATCCAATATATTTTTGAGTACCTAATAATAAAATGATAATCATTAAAATACTGCCACCCATTAAAGGTCTAATTATTTCATTTTTAATTTTGCCAAATAAGTTGGACCAAAATTTATGTAATTGTGTAAAGGCAAACGCTGCGAGTCCAAATAACACCCCAGACATCATCGCAAATAAAATTGTTTTAAAATTAATTGCTGGAATTAAGTCAATAAAATATGTAGTATGATGTACGCCCCAAAATAAACAAACATAATGGGCGCAATAAGCAGTTAAAATACTGGGTAAAATATCGCCCCTTTTACAATTTTTTAATAACATAATTTCAAGTGCAAAAAAAGCACCTGCAATAGGTGTTCCAAACACAGCACTAAATCCAGCACTTACACCCATAATTAATAAAGTGGTTCTTTCGGAATCATTTAATTTAAATGAATTTGTAAATTGGTCGGCGATTGCGCCTCCCATTTGCACGGCAGTTCCCTCCCGACCTGCTGAACCACCAACTAAATGCGTTAAGAGTGTTGTAAAAAATACCAAGGGTGCCATGACAAAAGGAATGGTTTGCTTTTGATCACTCCTAAATTGTTCAATAATTAAATTATTTCCTTTTTTTACTAAGCCACCATATCTAAAATATAACCAACCAATTAAAAGCCCAATGATTGGCAATCCAAATATCAGCCAATAATGATTTTCTCTATAATTTGTTACCCAGTCAAGACAAATTAAAAACAATGCAGTAGCCGTTCCAATTAAAAAACCAGTTAAAACACTAAGTATGGTGAATTTTGCTAAATAATTTAAATACTTATTCTTTATCCAATTCATTGGCATGTGTTAATAGGTATTATTTTCTATTTTTAAAAATCATCACAATTGCAATAATCACCCAAATAAAATTAACGACCATACTTGGGTAGGCATGATGGAAATAGGTATTTATGACAAAAAACAAACCTCCTATAATATTTGACCATACATACCATTTGCTTTTGGTTGACAATTTTCCCGAAATATTTAAACCGTAAGAACCGACAATCAAAACTGAGGCTATCCAGCCCAGTATTTCAACAAATAGTTCAGTTTGATTCATATTTTTATTTTATTGTAAATTTCTTTCAATATGTTTAACGAAAGTAAGCAATTATAAATATCTTTATTACTCAATGAAAAAGAACCTTATTGCTATATTATTGACTGCAATTATTTTTGTGCAAATAATCCCTTTGGCTAGTTTTATTCAAATAGCCAAATCATTTGACAAAGAATTTGCTAACGAAAATGAAATAGCCTTATCAATTTCATTAGAACAACTTGAAGAGGATAACATTGAAACTGCTAAAATATTTACAGATAAACTTGACTTCAAATTAATGGCGTTAATTCATTTTGAAACTCAGTGCAACGTGCGTTTAAGTCAAAATCATTTCAAGCCTAACAAAGGTTTTGTGTCCATTATTATTCCACCACCGAATTTTAATGCTTAGGCTTAATTTACATTTTAATGCCTAGGTGTTTTGTATAACCGATATTGCTATTTACAAGCAGTATTCATTTTAAAAAATAAGTTTAAATTACCTCGTACTTGACCAATTAAATGTCAGGGCATAAAGAATAATTATGGAACAATCATATAATAAGTTATTAGACAATAATAAATCATGGGTGAAAAAAAATATAGAAAAGGACCCCGACTATTTTACTAAATTATCAAAAGGGCAAAGTCCTGAATACTTATGGATAGGATGCTCGGACAGCAGGGTACCTGCAAATCAAATTACTGGAACAAACCCAGGAGAAATTTTCGTACATAGGAATATCGCCAATATGGTGGTACATAGTGATATGAATATGTTAAGTGTGTTATCCTATGCTGTTGAGGTGTTGAAAGTAAAGCATGTTATAGTTTGCGGGCATTATGGCTGTGGTGGTGTTATTGCCGCCATGGAAAATCAACAGTTTGGATTAATTGATAATTGGCTTCGTCACATTAAAGACGTTTATAGGTATCATCATAAGGAGCTTGATGCCATTGAGGATAAATCATTAAGGGCCAGAAGATTGGTGGAAGTGAATGTAATGGAACAAGTTCATGACTTAGGTAAAACCTCAATCGTTCAAAATGCATGGAAAAGAAATCAACCATTGCACATACATGGTTGGGTTTATGATATTAACGATGGTATGATAAAAGACTTAGAGGTAACCTTTAAAGATACTAAGGATTTGCATTCAGTTTATCACCTTGATTAATTGAAATTTGAAATTATAAAAAAGGCGACCTATTAGGTCGCCTTTTTTTGTAGAAGTATTTTTATTTCACTAAAATTTACGAGGCATTATCACTAAAATTGATTAAATATAAATTTTCTTTTATATTATTGTAAATCAATAAGTTATAATGTGTTGTTATAAAACTAAAGTTAATATTTAGTTCACATTGCGGTAACAATTTGGTAACATTAGAGTCTAATATTTGCGTTACAAATAAAAATATACC
>CANETM010000132.1 GCA_947441205.1 Bacteroidota bacterium
ACCAATAAAAAGCAGTTAACTGTTTTACCTAATATTTTTTATGTTGACATTCCTTCAGATTTAAGAAACGCAATGATGGCAGCAACTACTGACGAAGCTTGTGAGCAAGTGGGAACCGAGTGGTTAATACAACAAAGCAAGGAGCTAAAAGCTGCAGGTGTACCCATTTTACACTATTATACATTAGGAAAGCCTAAGGTGGTGAAAGATGTTTGTAAAAATGTATTTTAATTAATTTATAATTTGAATAAATAAAAAAGGAGTCTATTAGACTCCTTTTTTATTGTGGCTTAAAGCTTTTTATTTTTTTATTGTTGATTGTAAAAATTCATTAAACTGTTCAATTGTTAAATTTTTAGCAACTATTTTTTTATCCTTATCTAGTAAGTAAAAAGTAGGTGTTTTGAAAACATCATACAACTGACGAATGGTGGTTGGGCGACCCTCTTTAATTTCTCTATTAAAATCCTCCTCGCTTTGATAACCATTTATCCATTCAGTTAATTGAAACTCTTTTATTAATTTTTTCCATGCATCCATTTCTTTGAAATTGGTATTCACTGCAATTACCTTAATATTTAAATTTTTCCAACTGGCTTTATACATGGAATCTAATCTTGGAATTTCAACCTTACAATGACTACAAACAGGATCCCAAAAAGCGATGAATGTATATGGGGCCTTAATATTATACAAATCAAATCTTTTATTTTCTAAATCATTCAATGCTAAAACGGGTGCAGGTAAGCCTAATTGATTTCCCATTAGACTATAGGCTCGTTCACGCAATGATTTTTTTGATTCCTCGTTTAAAAGCAGCGTATCGCCTTTTGCAAAAAAGTTTTGATAAATATGTAAAAATACTTTGTCCTGACCCATAAACTCTGGGCTTATGTATTTATTGGTAAATTTAAAAAGTAAAAAAGGATAAATTTCTTTTCCAGTTTTTGCAACTGTTAACATGTAATGAACCTCGTCAATGATAGAATCGGGTTCACGTGAAACATAATTTTTAAAATAGTCATCTAATTTTTTTTCGAAAAACGGCGTTCTTAATAATCTGTTATCATTAAATACTACATTATCCCAATAGTGACCTTTAACATATCGGAAAGGGTATAAGGAGTCGGCTTTTCCATTAACAACTGGAATTGCGGGTATCTCAGGAACATCCATTGTTTGTAATAAAAATCGCATCAATGAATTTGGATTGGTATCCATAAACGATTTTCTTCTTTGCTTTATTTCTTTGTCTTTAATAGTATAAGCTTCTTTATATTTAGCTGAATCAGCTGCTGTTGTTGAAGTTTTGAATTTTTGTTCAATGTCATTCAACGCTATAAATAAGTCATTAATTATTTTTGAATAATTTTGAAATAGTTCGTTATCCTTAGAGCCAGTGATTTTTACATTTTTTAAATTCAAAGTATCTGCCTCTACTGAGAAAGTTTGTTTTTCATCCACCAATAAATCAAATAAAATGGTCATTTTAGGTGATACGATAAAATATATACCTGGAGTGAGTTTTGTTTTTGACTTAAATACACCCTCACTTTTTTCATTTAATATACAAGAGTCAGCAAATACTTTATTATTACCATAATTGGTGCCCAGGTAAATTTTTGTGTTTTGATAGGGTTTAAGACTTATTTGAATGGCATGACCTTGATTGGTATTGGAGGTCGTTGAAATTGGCTTTTTTGTTTGTGCCATTAAAAACAAAGGAAACAGGAAGGTTAGAATCAATATGTTTTTCATTTTGTAAAAATATAAATTAATTAGACAAGTTAAAATATAGCTTTATTTACTTTGAATATACCCCTTGTTGAGTACCTTTGTTCCTGTGAGAAAAATCAAACAAAAGCCGGTATTGGAAAAAATCCTTATTGAGGATTATGCTGCAGAGGGTAAGTCTCTGGCAAGGGTTGATGGGAAAGTAGTTTTTGTGGAGGGTGCGGTGCCAGGTGATGTGGTTGATATTCAATTACAAAAAAATAAAGCAGATTGGGCCGAAGGTTTTGCAAAACATTTTCATAGCTATTCGGCGATGAGGGTACAGCCTTTTTGTAAGCACTTTGGGGTATGTGGAGGATGTCAATGGCAGATGCTCCCTTATGAGCAGCAATTAAAATATAAACATCAACAGGTAGTTGATAATTTAACCAGGATTGCAAAAGTTGCGTTACCTGAAATCCCGCAAATTTTGGGTGCTGATCAAACTGAAGGTTATAGAAATAAAGTAGAATATACTTTCGCAACTGAAAAATTTATACCCTTTGAGGAATTCAAGGCAATGAAAGCTTCGGGTGCCGACCTGGTTCCATCCCCTGGAGCTGGTGGTTTTCATGCAAGAGGCTTTTTTGAAAAAGTAGTAGAAATAGACACCTGTTATTTACAAATTGAACCTACTAATTTAATGCGTAAGGCGGTCGTTAAATTTGCAATTGACAACGACATGCCATTTTATAATATTAAACAACACCAGGGATGGTTGCGTAATATGTTTGTTCGCAATACAACGGGTGGACAATGGATGGTGAATTTAATCCTTGGATATGAGGATAAGGAAAAGCGCGAGGCGCTTTTAAATTTACTTTTAAAACAATTTCCACAATTAACAACGCTGTTGTATACCATTAATACCAAGCGCAACGATAGTATGCAGGATTTAGTTCCTCAGGTGTTTTTTGGAAAGGGCTATATAACCGAAATGTTAGAAGACTTTGAATTTAAAATAAGTCCTAAATCATTTTTCCAAACCAACTCAAAACAAGCTGAAAAATTATATCAAGTTACGCGTGACTTTGCCGAATTAACGGGTAAGGAAGTGGTGTATGATTTGTATTGTGGAACAGGAAGCATTGGCATTTTTTGTAGTAAGCAAGCAAAAAAAATTGTAGGAGTAGAATTTGTAGCCGATGCTATTGAGGACGCTAAGGAAAATGCAAAAATGAATCAATTAACAGATACTGCATTTTTTGCAGGTGATGTTATTGATATTTGCGATGATGCCTTTTTTGAAACACATGGCAAGCCCGATGTAATTATAACTGACCCTCCACGTGCAGGCATGCATGAAAAACTAATTCGTAAATTATTGGAAATGGAAGCCCCTATAATAGTATACGTAAGTTGTAATCCAGCAACACAAGCAAGAGACTTAGCTTTATTAAATGAAAAATATATAGTTACTAAAATACAGCCTGTTGATATGTTTCCGCATACATTGCATATTGAAAATGTGGTACAATTAACGAGAAGATAATTTTTATAAATCAACGAACACAATGACTCAATTTAGACCTACTGGATATAATAGTTTACCCGAAATCATAAAAAATTTATTGATTATTAATGGACTCATGTTTTTTGCTCAAAACACTTTTGGGGGTCCTACCAGTAATTATAATTTTGAAGACATATTTGCGTTGCATGCTTTTCAAAGTGATTTATTTAAACCATGGCAATTGATAACACATATGTTTTTGCATGGTGACCTTGGACATATTTTTGGTAATATGTTGGCTTTGTGGATGTTCGGGTCCATTTTAGAAAATATATGGGGACCTAAACAGTTTTTATTATTTTATTTTTTATGTGGTATAGGTGCCGCTTTAATTCATTTGGGTATTCTTTCCTTTGAATTAATGAACGCTACTAAATATTATCATGAACTAATTACTTCAGGAGCTACCCAAACCGATTATGCTATTGAATTTATGAGTCGGTATAAGGCCAGAGTAGACGTTGCCACCCTTGGAGCTAGTGGTGCTGTATTTGGAATTTTAATAGCCTTTGTATATTTATTTCCGAACACCTATATTTATTTATATTTTTTCATTCCGTTAAAGGCTAAGTGGTTAGGAATATTATATTTTTCCTATGAGTTATTTTTTGCACTTAGAAATTCAGCAGGTGATAATGTTGCAAGATGGGCACATGTTGGCGGTGCCTTAGTAGGATTTATATTGGTGTATCTTTGGAAAAGAAATAACCGTCGATTTTAAAATTAATTAGATGCAAGCAAATTCTGATATGCAACAAATGCAAAGTCAAAAACCATTATTGGGTGCTGACAACAATACCTTAGTTGCTTTATTGGCGATTAACTTGGTTGTATATGTAATGCTGGGTCTTATTAAAACCATTTATTATTTAGAAAGTTTACCACTTGAACAATTCTATGCTCAAATTTTTAACCCTTTTATTTTATCTGATAAATGGATGAACACTCCTTGGGCATTGTTAACTTATAATTGGATTCACGATGGTTTTTGGTTGTTATTTGCAAACATGATTTGGTTAGCATTGTTTAGCCATACTTTACAAATAAATGGAGCGAATAAACATTTATTTCCTATCTATTTTTATAGTGGTTTAGTGGGTGCTATCATTTATATCGTAGCTGGCACAAGTCAACCTTTATTGGGTGCTAGTGTTAGCATATCCGCCATTGTTATTGCGGCTATTGCACATATTCCCAATTATAAATTTTTATCAAATATAGCTGGTGGTGTTGCCTTGTGGACGGTAGGTGTTTTATATATATTATTAAATGGATATTTATTAAAAGACAGTTCAATTTCAGTTATTGTTTCAACCCTTGTTGGGGGATGCACGGGATTATTTTATATTATATTATTAAAGAAAGGAATTGATTTGGGAAAGTGGATGCATCAATTAATTCATTCATTAAATAATAGTTTAGCACCTAAAAAATAATGGCCAAACAAAAATCATCCATAAGGAAATTTGGTAAAAAATTACTACTCATTTTAAATCTGGTAGTTTCCATTTTGCTTCTTTATCCTTTGTTTTTTATGCCCATTTCATTTATTTGGGTTAATGGATTTTTAGGATTGATAA
>CANETM010000133.1 GCA_947441205.1 Bacteroidota bacterium
CAATATTTTTTTCAGGTACTACCCCATTATAATATTTATTGGCCCACCAATGAGGATGCGATTTATCAACCTCGCCATTTTTCACAGCAGCAACCGCCTCAATCATCAATGGCTTAAGTATGTTGTCCGAATCGAGTGAAGGCAATTGCATGAAATATTGATATAAACCTTGATAGTCTGCTGCGTTGAAATGATTTAACAAGGAATGAAAACAATTATATTCATGTAATCGTTCAGCTAATAATTCGGGAGCTAAAAAACCATGTAATAACCAAAAATCACTTAATGCCACCATTACTTCTGGCTTGTGATTTTGATCCTTATAATTTCTGTTGGGTGCGTCAATAGCGATACCTGCTTGCTGCTCCAATTCAAAACCAATTAATGCATTTTCCTTGGAAGGATGAACTTGTATGCTTAACATTTTTGCTACATCTAACACCTTAAATAAATATGGAATACTACCAAATTCATTAATGGAAACGTTTCCTTCCTTTGTCTCAATCAACGAAGGAGCAGAAACATGTGCGCCCATCCAATATTCTGCAAATGGCTTTTTTGTTTCATTGTTAACCTTCATTAAATTAGGAATAAACTCATTGCCTCCCCAATCATAATGCCTATGCACTCCATGTAATTTATACGCTTTCTGCATGTTTATACTTTCCCTATTATTACTTAAATATATGTATGAATAACAAAGATACTGGGTTTTTAGGCGAAAATATGGCAGCTGAATATTTAATCAATTTAGGGCATGAAATTTTAGAAAAAAATTGGCGCTACAAACATTTGGAAATTGATATCATTTCAAGTTTACCCGGAATGCTGCATATTATTGAAGTGAAAACAAGAGGTTCTATCCATTTTGGCTTCCCTGAAACAATGATCACTAAAACTAAAATGCAATTCCTAAAAAATGCAGCAGCGCATTATCAATATGCAAACCCTCAATGGAAATGGCTTCAATTTGATGTTATAGCCATATACAAAAAGCCCACTAATGAGTGGGCTTTAGATTATTTTGAAGATGTGTATTTTTGAAATAGGACTTATCCTATCAAATCTTTCATTTTCTCAACCATCTTATAAGTTGCTGGACAATATTCAACGTTTTGTTTGTGAACATGAATATACTCCGTCATTTTTTTCTTTGTTAAATGTGGGAACCCAGCACAATCAGCTGGCCTTACTTCATAAATGCTACACATATTTGATTTTAAGTCTAAAAATTGACAAGGTCTTGACTTATTCAACCAATCTTTATCTTTTTTATCATATTCAAGCCACTGCTCAGTAAATGCTTTAGGTGTTGTGTTTAAATGAGCCGAAATTCTTTTAATATCTGTTTTTGTAAAAGTTGGACTCATGTTTTTACAACAATTTGCACAACTTAAGCAATCCACTTCTGCCCATACTTGTGGACTAATATATTCAGCTAATTGATCCAAACCTTTTGGCCCTCTTTTTTCTAACTTAGTTAAAAACGACTTGAATTGTTTTGAATGTCTACTTACTTTTTGCTTAAATGACCTTAAATTTACTTGCATATCTTTATTTGTATCATATGCGAAATAAACTCATTCTCAATTAACAATCAAATCTTTTATATACACAAATGAACTGGTCAATTTATAAAAAAGGTTTTAAAGCTTTTCTACAATTAGAAAAATCCGTGAGTGCTCATTCGGTAGAAGCTTACTTAAGAGATATTGATAAACTCACAAATTACTTTGAAGGTTTAGGCGAATCAATGGGTTCTGCCGATGTTACACTATCGCACTTGCAGTTATTTATACAATCCATTGGCAAAATGGAGATGGCACCCACTTCTCAAGCACGCATCATTTCAGGTATTAAATCTTTTTTTAAATATTGTGTACTTGAACAAATATGTACTGTTAACCCAACTACTTTACTTCCAACTCCTAAAACAAGACGAAAGTTACCTGATGTTTTAAGTTTTGAAGAAATTGAAAGCATGATTGGACATATCGATTTAAGTAAACCTGAAGGTGGTAGAAATAAAGCCATCTTAGAAACTATGTATAGTTCGGGTTTACGCGTTACGGAAGCAATTAATTTAAAAATTAGCTGCTTATATTTAGATGTTGGGTTTATTAGAGTAATTGGGAAGGGAGATAAAGAAAGATTGGTTCCTATTGGATCTGATGCCATTAAATTTATTAAACTTTACAAAGACACCATTCGTGTCCACCAAACACCTGCTAAAGATTGTGAAGACATTTTATTCCTAAATAATCGCGGAAAAGGGCTTAGCAGGGTCATGATTTTTTACATTATTAAAGATTTAATATTAAAATCGGGCATTAAAAAAACCATATCACCCCATAGCTTTAGGCATTCTTTTGCCACACATTTAGTGGAGGGCGGAGCCGATTTAAGGGCCGTACAGGAAATGCTTGGACACGAAAGCATCACCACAACTGAAATATATACGCACATTAACAGAGAGTTTTTAAGGGATACTCTTGACAGATTCCACCCTGCTTTTCAAAAAAAATAATACAACCTTAAACTAAAATCATTTAGGTTTGTTATTCAAAATAAAACGATTATTATGAAAAGAATACTTTTTTCGGTATTAACACTTATTGGATTATCGACTCAAGCGCAAATTAAAATGCCAGCAGCTAGTCCTACACAAACATTATCTCAAGAATTTGGACTTGGAAAAATTGAAATTTCTTATTCAAGACCAAGTTTAAAAGGTCGTTCCGTTTTTGGAACTGGTACTTTATTAGCACCCTTTGGTGATGTATGGAGAACTGGTGCAAATGGAGCAACTAAATTGACTTTTTCTGATCCAGTAAATATTGGCAATAAAACAATTGCTGCAGGATCATATGGTTTGTTCACTATTCCAGGTAATGGAGAATGGACTATTATCATTAACACTAACTCTAAGGGTTGGGGTAGTTTTGATTACAAAGAAGCTGAAGACGTTGTTCGTTTTAAAGTAGCACCAGAAACAACTAGCACTTCAACTGAAACATTTACTATTAATATTGATAACATCACAGCTCAAACTGCAACAATCAGTTTGAATTGGGGAAAGACAAAAGTGAATATCCCAATTAGCACTGATATTAAACCAACAGTTCGCGCTCAAATTGAGGCAGCAACTTCTGGAGCAACTGTAAACCCAAATGTTTACCAAGCGGCTGCAACTTTTTATTTAGAAATCGATCATGATTATAACAAGGCATTAGTATTTGCTGACAAAGCAGTTGCATCAAATGCAAAAGCATATTGGTTACAATTAATGAAAGCAAAAGTACATGTAGCATTAAATGATAAAAAAGGAGCTAAAGCTGCTGCTGAAGCTTGCAAGCAATTAGCAACAGAAGCAAAAAACATGGATTATGTTAGATCAGCTGACGAAGTTTTAAAAGCGTTATAAAATTTAATTATACCTTATTGCAAAAGCCCTCCCATATTTTGGGAGGGCTTTTTTTGTACATTTGCAACACACATGCGGAGGTGGCGAAATTGGTAGACGCACTACCTTGAGGTGGTAGCGCCCACACCCGGGCGTGGGAGTTCGAATCTCCTCTTCCGCACAAATGCCTTGACACGAAAGTGTCGGGGCGTTTTCATTTAGATGCGGTGAGCACTTGTGCTCAAAAGCAGATAAATGGAAACGTCCAGCAAAAGCGAAGCTTTTGTTAAGGCTTTGGGTACGCGTCACTAATGAGATCAGCGAGCACTTCGTGCTCGCTGATCTCTAATAATTTAGAATAAATTAATTAAGATAATAGCTGATCTCCTCCCTCACTAATTTTTAAGATCTGTGAGTTAAACGAACAAAGCTTTATAGTAGTATAATTTAACTCGTTTGAATTATACTACTTCACAAAGTCAAGCGCTAAAATATGATGCGCAAGCTTCTCCTTCAACTCATGTAAAGTACTTTCGTTGTAGTTACCATCTATATATTCCGTAACCGCCTTAGCATGTTTAGTCAACTGATTAAAATGACCCGTAACTCTTTTAGTCCCTAAAATAAATAAAGGCATATTCGGATATTGATTTAAAACATCACCCAATGCGACATCAATATGATGTAAAAATTTATCTACCAATATTTCTTTATGTGCAGATGCGTCGGTAAACTGCCCCATTCTTCCTGGCATATCTCTTTCATATGCTACAATGGCATCGGCATTTCTCAATTTAATTTTTTCAAATTTTACTTTATCATAAATGTATAAGTGAACTTATTTGGCACTTAGTAAAAGTACCAAGTACTTATATTTATTCTCGTTTAACATAACATATAATTTAATGTACCCTAAAGTGACAACATTAAATATGTATTAGTTATGACAATACTCATAACAATGTATGATTAATGACTTACTGTAAAACAAGTAACACAAACATAATCATCCCCAAAATGATAATCCAATTGCACAGTTTGATTAATTCCTTTATGCAAAATTTGAGCAGGGACTACTCCTCTTTGTTCATTTGCTAATTGCAAAACATTAAAATCCTTTGCAAAATCAATTCCCAATTTTTCATATTGTTTGTATATAGCTTCCTTGGCTGCCCAGAAAAAAGCCATTTGATTCAACTGATCTGACTCAGGCAAAGTAGCTATCATTCCCTTTTCAGCTTCATTTAATAATTTATGCGCCACTTTCAAAATACGGGGATGAATAATTTCAATATCAATTCCAATCGAATCCGAATCACTCACCGCAACTGCCGCATACCCTTTACAATGAGAAAATGAAAAATGAAAGGGCACTCCTTGTAAATAGGGTTTCCCATTATCAGCCATGACCATTTTGCTTAAATCAGCTTCGGGCATCA
>CANETM010000134.1 GCA_947441205.1 Bacteroidota bacterium
ATATCATTCCTAGTGATACTAATTTTTTAATATTGATAAAATTATTAAGTTCGTTAACAATATCTGATTTACGGTTATTTTGATAAATCTTGTAATACAAAATTGTCAAGCTCAGCATAATCAATGAAGCAATTAAGTCATAAACTAGACTAATGAACTCTGGGTTATTTATATTTATTGAATTTTTTAAATCAAGATCTGCAATATCGTGAAAAAAACTTCTTAAAGTTATTAAGGTGATTACTTCAAATTGCTTTCCAATAAATTCAGATATGGATTTTGGAATAATGATAACTAATAGAAATACCTCATAAAATAAGATAAAACTAAAGGGTGTATATATAGCTTTTAAATAGCTGTGCTGTAAATTTTTAAAATAAATAAAATTATTCCCTAAAAATATAAATGATAAATGTAAGAGGAATGCAAAAACTGCAACACGAAGAATTAATAATTCAATTTTTCTTACATTTTTAGCATTGAAATATTTATCAAAATAATTACCTGAATTTTGTAATAAATTTTCCATGCTGTATTATTTACTCTAGTTTTTTCCTCTAAATTTATTCAAGGCTAGAATAAATGCCACACCAAATAAAACCGTTACTAGTGCAGCGAAATAGGGTATAATTTCAATCATTTTGATTATTTATTAATTTTAGTAATATAGCAAATCCTAATATGGACGGTACCCATAGACCAATAAATATACCTGCTTCTTTTTCGCCCTTAAACCATAAGAATTCAGAAAATATTAATGATAAGAACGCTGAAATAAGCATTAGGGTGTCTGATAGTGTAAATTTTTTAAACATGTTTTTGTATTGTAGAGTTTTTTATTACTGTTACTAATTTAACTTATTAATGACGACTTTCCATAAACAAATTTGCACAAACTTGGAATTTGCAAATAATTAACAAGGCTGTTTAAGATTTTTTAAAAAATATACTCATAAGTTCTACAAAAATATATCAAGCATGTTATAATATCACTTCCCAGCAAATTGTGCATAAAAAAAGGCCCTTAAAATTAAGGGCCTTTACTAAAGCTTAAACTTTTAGAAATTATTTTGGCAACACAACAGCATCAATAACGTGAACAACACCGTTTCCTGCTTTTAAATCTGTAGCAGTAACTGTTGCAACTCCGCCTTTCTCATCTGTTAATATTACTTTACCATCTTTTACAGAAGCAGTTAAAGTTCCACCACTCACTGCCTTCAATGTAACTTTACCATTGCCGTCTTTGATAGCATTTAAGACCGCTGTAGCGTCTAAATTACCAGCTACAACATGGTATGTTAATATTTTAGCTAATAAAGCTTTGTTCTCTGGTTTTAATAGTGTTTCTACAGTTCCTTTTGGCAATTTAGCAAATGCATCGTTTGTTGGAGCAAAAACTGTGAAAGGTCCAGCGCTTTGTAAAGTACTAACTAAATCTGCAGCTTTTACGGCAGCAACTAAAGTTGTATGTGCATTAGAACCTACTGCTACATCAACAACTGTTTTTTGAGCTGATGCAGAGATAATTCCTCCAATTAGCATAGTCAATAAGAATTTCATTTTCATAATTATATTTTTTTGTTTGTTAACTTGATTAACATAAAACGTTCAAAAAAGTTTTTATAAACGGCGTGTTTACAATTATTTAACAAATCTGTTCAAGATTATTGACAATTAGCACAAATATAGTTCAACATTATTTGCTGATATTATATCTCTAAAAACCGTAATCTGAAACTAGCAGCGTTTAATTTATTTAATTCAAAACATTCTGAAGCTGTTATTGTTAAAGAGATGACTAAAAGGCACTAAATGCTATCACAAGTTTCAATCATATTACCCCATCAATTATTTAAGGAACATCCTGCTATTCAATACAATAGACCTATCTATTTGGTTGAAGAATGGCATTTTTTTAATCAATACGAATTTCACAAAGAAAAGCTTGTGTTGCATAGGGCAAGTATGAAATTTTATGAGCAGTTTTTAACTGAACATAAGTTTGTAGTTAATTATATCGAATCAATTGAAACACAAAATAGGATTGAGCTACTCATTAATCAGCTACATGCTAATAAAGTCCAACATATTCATATTGTAGATCCAGTTGATAGTTGGGTATTAAAAAAAATCACAACGACTTGTAAAAAATATAAAATAGAACTAACTATCTATGATAGCCCTAATTTTTTAAATACCATTAACCAGGTAGCTGATTTTTTTTCAAAAAAGAAAACATATTTCCAAACCGATTTTTATACTTGGCAAAGAAAATCAAGAAATATTTTACTTGAAAAAGACGGAAAACCAATGGGTGGAAAATGGACTTACGATGCAGATAATAGAGCTAAATTTCCAAAGAAAGAAATACCGCCTAAAATACCATCAATACCGTCAAACAAATATATTGTTGAAGCTCAAAAATATATTCAACAAAATTATTCAAATAATTATGGTTCATTAAATGAGCATCACTTATTTGCCATCAATTTTGATGATACCGAAAAATGGCTTTCTGATTTTTTGCATAACCGATTTGAAAAATTTGGTATTTATGAAGATGCTATTGTTACAAAAGAATTTGTATTACACCATTCTGTGCTGAGTCCAATGCTTAATGTTGGATTAATAAGTCCTCAGCAAATCATTGATCAAACAATAGCCTTTTCAAATAAAAATAATATTCCTTTAAATTCCTTAGAAGGTTTTATTAGACAAATAATAGGATGGCGAGAGTTTATTAGAATTGTGTATGAGCGAGAGGGGGGAACACAGAGAACTACTAATTACTGGAAGTTTACAAGAAAAATCCCGCCAAGTTTTTGGAAGGGTACAACGGGTATTGCGCCAATTGATATTACTATAAAAAAAGTGTTAGCCACTGGATATTGCCATCATATTGAAAGGCTTATGGTGCTTGGTAATTTTATGCTTTTATGCGAGTTTGATCCTAATGAAGTGTATAAGTGGTTTATGGAAATGTTTATTGATGCTTACGACTGGGTAATGGTACCAAATGTATATGGTATGACACAGTTTGCGGATGGTGGATTAATGACTACTAAGCCTTATATCAGTGGTAGCAATTATTTAATGAAAATGAGCGATTATGAAAAAGGAGAATGGCAACCCATTTGGGATGATTTATTTTGGCGATTTATGCATGAGCATAGAACCTTTTTCTTAAGTAATCCAAGAATTGGGATGCTAGTACATACTTTTGATAAAATGAGTTCGGATAAACAAAAGACTCATTTAGATAATGCGAATATTTTTTTAAAAGAATTAGATAATCAAAATTAACTATGAAAGTACAAATAACAACAGCAGATTTAATACAAATGGATCAACGAAAAAGGGCTCACTTAATCAATAGTGTCGGAGGCTTTAAAAGTGTTTGCCTTATAGGTTCTGTTGATTTAAAGGGTCAAACTAATTTGGCCATTTTTAGCTCTATAGTGCATATTGGTGCCAATCCTCCATTAATTAGTTTCATCATGCGACCGGATTCTGTAGAACGACATACTTTAGAAAATATTTTGGAAACGGGTTCATACACTATAAATCATTTAAATGAAAATATTTATAAGCAAGCGCATCAAACCTCAGCAAGGTACCCTAAAGAAATTTCAGAGTTTGATGCAACTGGTTTAAGCACAGAATATAAATCAAATTGCAAAGCTCCATTTGTAAAAGAAAGTAATGTGCAACTTGAACTTGAATTTAAACAACGAATTGATTTAACCATTAACAATACAATCTTAATTATTGGGGAAATTAAAAATATATACTTTCCCGAGGACTGTATGCATGAAGATGGGTTCTTGGATATAGAAAAAGCAGGAACTATCACCTGTTCGGGGCTTGATAGCTATCATTTTCCTAAAAGTATAGAGCGACTTCCGTATGCAAAAGTATAACCATTTGTTTCCGACTGATTACGAGTCTATCGTTTCTAAAATAAATGCAATTCATCCTGAGAAATATTCAAAAACAAGAAATTTCTTAAATGGAGATATTACCTATTTGTCTCCTTATATTTCAAGGGGTGTGATATCGACTAACCAGTTTATGGGTACCGTTTTAAATAATGGGTTTACTTTTTTACAAACTGAGAAGTTAATTCAAGAACTGGCATGGCGTGAATATTATCAAAGAGTATGGCAGGTTAAAAAAGAAAATATTTGGGATGATTTAAAACAAGCACAACCAGGCGTTAATCATTATGAAATGTTGACTTCTTTATTAAACTGCAATACAGGTATTCAAGTAATTGATGATCAAATTAGTCAACTTTATGAATCAGGATATTTGCATAACCATATAAGGATGTACATAGCATCTATTACATGCAATATTGGAAAAGCACATTGGAAAATGCCTGCTAAATGGCTATACTATCATTTATTGGATGGCGATATCGCAAGTAATAATTGCAGTTGGCAATGGGTTGCTGGATCATTTTCTTCAAAAAAATATTATTGCAATCAAGAAAATATTAATAAGTATACACTTTCAAATCAGACGGATACTTTTTTAGATAATGCTTATGAACAAATTGCTTCTATGCAATTACCTGATTCTTTATCAGCAATCACCTCGCTACAATTAAATACAATTTTACCCGATACAAAAATCCCTATACTTGATTTAACAAAACCCACTTTAATATACAACTCCTACAATTTGGATCCAAGTTGGCGGGCAAATGAAAATGTAAATAGGGTATTACTTTTAGAGCCATCTCATTTTAATTTAAATCCTGTTAGCGAAA
>CANETM010000135.1 GCA_947441205.1 Bacteroidota bacterium
TAATAGACCTTTTAAAAACATAGACTCATAACTAAAGCCATTCCATTCTATACCCCCCTGAGGATGTGTGTATATTTGATCAGCAACGTTCGCAATCCAATACCCTTTTTGTGTAATGGTTTCGCCATATGCTATGATGAATTTTTTTGATTTTTTAAAATCTAACAAAGCTGTCCTAATTTCCTCGGATGCTGCATATCCATTTGGATTTTGTTGGCATTTTATATAAATACCTTTTATGGAAGAGTCCTTAGCGGCAAATTGAATTAAGTTTACAAGTGTTGACAAACTTGGAACTTTCCCTTTTTTCTTACTAATCAATTCTGTAAAGGCATCAGATTTTGTTTGTTCTGGAAAACTTTCAGCTAAGTCTAAAACTAAAACCGAATTTGAGCTTACTTGTTTAGGCTCTTCACTTGACAAAGTAGCAGCAATTCCTATAATAATGAAAAGTCCTATCAGTGAAAAAATAATTAAGGATAATAAGCTGGCGAAAACGATTTTGAAAAAACTTTTCATGTATATAATTGAAGTTGAAAAAACATACTACTAAAATAGCCTTAGCTAAAATAGGGTAACAATGTAAAATTATGGATATTTGGGGTACTTTTACAATCCTTCTATGAATAAAGTATACCTCTTGATAGGTGGCAATATGGGTGATCGAATGGCAAATTTGACAAATGCCAAAAAACATATCCAACAACAAATTGGCAATATTGAATTGAAATCATCCATTTACGAAACAGCTCCTTGGGGACAAACGAATCAACCTGATTTCCTAAACCAAGCTTTATTGATTAATACTCAATTAAATGCCGATGAAGTAATGAACCAATTACTTGCAATTGAAAATTTAATGGGACGAATTAGAACCATAAAATTAGGGCCTAGAACAATTGATTTAGATATCATTTACTACAACAATGAGGTAATTTCTACAAATTTAATTTCCATTCCTCATCCAAAATTAGCCGAGCGAAAATTTGTACTAGAACCTTTATTTGAGATAGCTCCAAACTATTTACATCCTATTTTCAACAAAACAAATGCCTGTTTGTTGAAAGAATGTGGAGATTCTTTAGCTGTGTATAAAAAAACAAATATTTAAGCTCCTTGCTTACTATATTTGACCAGGAAGAATCTAAATAATATGAATTATCGTTTTATAGCAATTGAGGGGAATATTGGCGCGGGGAAAACAACGCTTTCACATTTATTATCACAACATTATAATGCAAAATTGGTGCTTGAAGAATTTGCTGAAAATCCTTTTTTGACCAAATTTTATGAGAATCCAAAACAATACGCATTCCCACTAGAACTATTTTTTTTAGCAGAAAGATTTAAGCAACAACAAGAGTTAAATAAAAACAAAGATCTTTTTCAAGAGGTAACTATCTCAGACTATATTTTTACAAAATGCTTACTTTTTGCAAAAGTGAATTTACCTGAGGAAGAATTTAGATTGTACCAAAAAATGTTTGATGTATTTTATCAGCAATTGTACCCTCCTGATATCATCATTTATTTACACGCTCCAGTTAATAAGTTACAGGGGAATATTAAAAAAAGAAATAGAAAATTTGAATTGGCTATCCCTGATGAATACCTTTTTAAAATTCAAGAAACTTACACAAGTTATATAAAGCAACACAATGTTAAAACCATTTTTGTGGATGCTGGCAATGCTGATTTTTTATATAACGAGGCACATTTTAAAGTTATTACCGACGCTTTAGAAAAAGATTTAGAAGATGGTCAACACTATTTCAACTTGCCTTAACTAGCTAACATGGAATCGACTCATAAAGAAATAAAAAATGATGCATTTAGCGCTATAAGGATAGCTGAATTCAGAAATTTAATGATAGGAAGGTTTTTATTTATTATGGGCCTACGAATGTTGGGTACTTTAGTAGGTTGGTGGATTTACGAACTAACAAATCAACCATTTGCGATTGGACTTATTGGATTAGCTGAAGTAATCCCTGCAGTTTCATTGGCATTGTATGCGGGACATGTAATTGATATTAGTGAAAAAAGGAAGTTGTTATTGAGAGGTGTTGTTTTATATTGGATATGCGCATTGGGATTATTAGGGCTTTCAATATATAATGATAGAGCAGACCAAACCACCAATAGCAATACCCTTATCATAGCAATAGGCATTTATTTTATTGTTTTTTGTACTGGCATAATTAGGTCATTTACAGGGCCAAGTTTTAGCACTATTGTTGGCGCGATTATACCAAAAAATTTACTTCAAAACGCAACCACTTGGAACCAAGGAATTTGGCTATCAGCTTCCATTTTAGGGCATGCCATTGTGGGTTTTATCATTGCAGGTTTTGGACATACCGGATCATTAGTCGTGGTCGTCATAATGGTTAGTATTGGCTTTGTATTTATTAGTAAAATAAAACCATTGCCTCCGCACAAGGATATTATTGTAGATCAGAAACCAATGGAAAGTGTAAAAGAAGGATTAAGATTTGTGTTTAATACCAAAGAAGTATTGGGTGCTTTATCATTGGATTTATTTGCCGTATTATTTGGAGGTGCAGTCGCCATGATTCCTGTATTTGCTAAAGACATTTTAAAAGTGGGACCCATTGGGTTTGGCTGGCTTAATGCAGCATCCGATATTGGAGCAATGCTTATTATTGTGCTTATCACCCTATTCCCCGTTAATAAAGGACAAGGGAAAAAATTATTACTTGCTGTTGGCGGATTTGGCGTTTGCATTATCGTATTTGCGTTGTCCAAAATATTTTGGATATCATTTGCTGCGTTAGTTATGAGTGGAATTTTAGATGGCTTTAGCATGATTGTAAGGGGGACCATTGTTCAATTAAAAACACCTGACCATATGCGAGGCAGGGTCATGAGTGTTAACTCCATGTTTATTAATAGTAGCAATGAATTAGGCCAATTTGAAAGTGGCGTTGCAGCCAAATTAATGGGCGTAATTCCATCGGTAATTTTCGGAGGGTCAATGACTTTGCTAGTGGTATTTACCACATGGTTTAAAGCACCAAGTTTAAGAAAAATGGAATATTAATTATTTCGCCAATAATCCAATCATAACATCATGAACTGCAGGGCAGAACTCAGCATTCTTCATGGTGATAGCTGAACGCTTGAAAAATACATCCTCGTCAGTGTAAGGGAATCTTTCACAATCCGATGGTCTATAATCGTAAATTCCACAAGTATTGTCTGCTTCTAAAAATGGACAAGGTTTAGTTTTAACTACATAATCCCCCTCGCTATCCATGGATAAATATTTATCAATAAAGGCAACTTCCTTCATTCCCATTGCTTTACTGATTCTTTTAATATCAGGCATTTTAAAGCGAGGCGAATAGTTTTTGCAGCACCTAGCACAATCCAGGCAATTAATTTTTTCAAATGCGGCTTCATGTAATGCTGGTAGCTGCTTTAAAATAACGCGCTTATCAACCCTTTTCAAAAAATTTTGAAACTTTTTGATTATCTCAGGGGCAGGAGTTTCATATAAATGTTCAACAGAAGGGTCAATCATGGCTCAAATTTAACACATTTGCTTGTCATCCACAAGCTTTCCCCAATGACTTTAAAAGGCTTTCTTAGCCATTGATTATTAAGTATCTTTGTGGCCATTTAAAACCTCCTATTATGTTGCAATCAAGTACGAACGGTGCAGAGTTTATCAAAAGACATATTGGCCCAAATGATGCCGACACACAAAAAATGTTAGCAAGCATTGGCGCAAAATCATTAAATGAATTAATTGAAAAAACAGTTCCAAGCAATATTCGTTTAAAAAAATCAATGAACATTCCTTCTGGATTATCGGAGTTTGAAATGTTGCAATCAATTAAAGCAATTGGTGCAAAAAATATTGTTGCAAAAAATTTCATTGGACAGGGTTACTATGGAACCATTACACCGAGTGTAATACTCAGAAATATTTTTGAAAATCCAGGTTGGTATACACAATACACTCCCTATCAAGCTGAAATTGCACAAGGTCGTTTAGAGAGTTTATTAAATTACCAAACCATGGTATCCGATTTAACTGGATTGCCAATCGCCAATGCTTCCTTGCTGGATGAAGCTACCGCAGCTGCTGAAGCCATGGCAATGATTTTTAATCATGCGAATAAAGGAGACCAAATTACACATCCAAAACTATTCGTGGATGCTAATATATTTAAGCAAACCAAGGACGTTTTAGTCACACGTGCAAGTCCTATTAATATTGAATTGGTTGAAGGCGATTATCAATCTGCCTCCATTGACGATAGTTTTTTTGGTGCCATTTTACAATATCCAAATAGTAAAGGCAGTATCGAAGACTATGAAGCATTCATTAATAAAGTGCATCAGGCTGGCGGTTTCGTAATTGTTATAGCTGATATTTTAGCCTTGACATTATTAAAAAGCCCAGGTGAATTAAACGCTGACGTAGCAGTAGGTAACACACAGCGCTTTGGCGTTCCAATGGGTTTTGGTGGACCACATGCTGCTTACTTCGCCACCAAAGATGAATTTAAAAGAGGGATGCCTGGCCGATTAATTGGCGTGAGTGTGGATGCCCAAGGCAATCGTGCTTTAAGAATGGCATTGCAAACCCGCGAACAGCATATAAAACGAGAAAAAGCTACTTCCAACATTTGCACTGCACAAGCATTATTAGCAAATATGGCTGTAATGTATACTGTATTTCATGGACCTGCCGGCATTA
>CANETM010000136.1 GCA_947441205.1 Bacteroidota bacterium
CCGAAACATGGGCTCGCAAAGGATGCTGCGGCTTGCATGGAAAATCTAGACATAGACCCCGCTGCATTAATCAAATCATTTCAGGCGAAAGAAAAAAGAAAATAAATTAGATGATTTCGAAATGCGATAAATTTACAAATTCATTTACGCGATCTTTTAATTCATCGGATGATAAATTTTTAATTCGCTCTGTACCAAATTTTTCTACACAGAATGAAGCCATAGCAGAACCATATATAATGGCGCGTTTCATGTTGTCGAAAGAAATATCGTCGGTATTGGCTAAATAACCAATAAATCCGCCGGCAAAAGTATCGCCTGCACCAGTTGGATCGAATACTTCTTCTAAAGGCAATGCGGGAGCCGAAAACATTTGATTTTCGTGGAATAACAAGGCACCATGTTCCCCTTTTTTAATAATCAAGTACTTAGGCCCCATTTTCAATATCTTTTTTGCTGCTTTTGCTAAAGAATACTCATCTGCCAATTGGCGAGCTTCGGCATCGTTAATGGTTAATACATCGACCATGGCTATGGTTGCCTTTAATTCTGGCATAGCAATGTCCATCCAAAAATTCATGGTATCCATTACAATTAGCTTAGGGCGGTTTTTAAGGCGTCCTATTACCGTTTGTTGTACTTGTGGCGTAAGATTACCTAACATTAAATAAGTGCAGTCTTGGTAGCTCTCTGGTATAATTGGATCGAAATCTGCAAGCACATTCAGATCAGTTATTAAGGTATCTCTATTATTAAGGTCGTTGTGGTATTTACCAGACCAAAAAAACGATTTTTCGCCTTTTTTAACCTGCAAACCTTCTGTTGAAATGCCATGTTTGCCAAAATCATCGATATCGGCCTGCGGAAAATCGTCGCCTACTACCGCCACGATTTTGGTTTGATCATAAAAATAAGAAGCGGCTAAACTTGCGTAAGTCGCTGCTCCACCGACGATTTTGTCGGTTTTTCCAAAAGGTGTTTCAATAGCATCGAAGGCTACAGTACCTATAACTACTAGACTCATAATTTATTTTAAATATTTTTTTTACAAATATTGGATTTTTAAATTGAATACCCTAATATTGCATTCCCTTACAAAAAGCAATTTTTGTAAGCGCTAGACTCCTAAGTAGCTCAGCTGGTTAGAGCATCTGACTGTTAATCAGAGGGTCCCTGGTTCGAGTCCAGGCTTGGGAGCATTATTATCAAGGGTTTATGAAGTTAATACTTTGTAAACCCTTTTTTCTTGCAAAAAAATTGCAAAAACTTTAAGAAGAAAAATGAAAAATAATGAAGAGGAATGAAAATTCGTCACGAAGTTATTTTTCCGAATGAGCTGTTTAGTTGGAGGGATTCTGGTCGGAGCCAATCTTTAAAAAAATCAATCAATACCTTTTATTTTCTTGAACTTTTTACTTCGGCTTTGCAGTGAACATTGCAGTAGTTTGCAGTTAATTGGTTTTTTGTCGGGAACTTGGGTGTATTTGGAACAAGGTGGCAGATTTGGGATAGGAAATCTATTAGAAAATGAGTTAACTTTACTTAACGATTAAAAATCTGTCATTTAAATTTTTAAATATGAAAAAGATTATTAAAAATCAATTAGCATTTTTGATTATGTTAATTATTGTTATGGTATATAGTAGCATAACAACAAAAACATTTGGTCAAATAGTGATTAAAACTTTAGGTAGTGCAGTGAATGCATTTACTCAAATTGGTCCAAATAAAACACGGGTTTCCTATGCACCTGGTATTAACACTGTCTTATTTGTGCACAGAGGAGACCCAGCAATAGCTGGTTCAAGTGGAAATAAAGTGATGTATGATATTTCAGCAAATGGTGGTGCAAATTGGACAAATGGTTTAGGTCCTGTAATTGATTTGGTAGCGGCAGGTGGTTTAAATCCTCGTTACCCACAGGGTTATATAATGAATCCTGCAAACAATACAACCTTAACAAATGCAAGAATAGTGGCTGCAGCTCCCAAAGCTACTGGAGTAAATAATAGTTGGGGAAGAATAACATCTGGCATGGTCACGCTTGCTGCAACTGGAAAAAAAGAAAGTTTAGTTTCGGATTCTGCATTTATACCAAATTCATTTGTAGAAAGAATTCCAGGAGAATATTGGATGGTCAGTGATACTAATTCAGATGGTAAAATAACATTATATAAAGGCGTATATTCTTTAGCTGGAGATTCTGTACTCTGGACAGTTGCATTAAAACTAGCAAAATCTAGAAATCTATTTGTTAGAAGTTTAAACGGGAAAGTTAACTATGTAAATCCAATGGTTGCCTTTTCACCAAATGGTCAAATTGGCTGGATTGCAACAAATGGTGAAATAGCTGGAGGAGCTGTTGATTCAGCACTATATCCTATTTTTTGGAGTACAACTGATGGAGGTCAAACTTGGACAGGTCCACAAGTAGTAAAGTTGAAGAACTTATCAAATGTTGTTGCAAGTGTGAATAGCAATAACCCAACAGCAACAATTGATAATGATTTAGTCGTTGATAAAAATGGCAACCCCCATTTTGCATTTGTAGTTGCACCTAAAACCACAGCATATAGCTATAACAATCCAACGACATTTAAATACCCAATTTTTGATATTACAAAATTAAATAATACTTGGACAGCATTAAAGGTAGATGTTGTCTCTACTTTAAATGGTACATCTATTGGTGCGCTAACACATGATAATGAAATTCAATTATCTAGAACAAAAGACGGCAGTAAAATTTTTTATAGTTGGACTGATACTTATAATACTTCTATTTATGGTCCCAATAGCGCGCCAAATCTGTTTATTAGAGGATATAACGTTGATAGTAATTATTTTGGACAAAAGATATCTCCTACTAGTACATCCTCAAAAAATAATTTAGTATATCTTCCAAATACATCAGATATATGCTCAGATTTAAGTCCGTCTGGCTACAAAATGCACACTGTAATTGCCACACCAACAGGCGACGAAAATGTGACAGTTGGGTTTAGTTATTTAGATAATTTATATTATTCTTTTAGCAATTCGTCACAATCTATCTTACCAAGCTATATTCCAACCAGCGGATTAGTAGGCTATTATCCTTTTAATGGTAACGCTCATGATGCTAGCGGTAATCTTAATGATGGCACAATTGTAGGTGGAGTAAGTAATACAACTGATAGATTTGGAAATGTTAACAGTGCACTTTTATTTGATGGAATTAATGGGCATATAGATGTTTCAAGTTTAAACATTTTAGCTTACAGGCCTATAACTTATTCTGCGTGGGTAATTGTTAATTCTTATTTACCTTCTACATCTGGGCATAAATTTAGGTCTATTGTGGGAAGAAATACTGCTTTTGTTGCTGAAAATGGAGTAATTGGCTTATATGCTGATAATAATGTAAATGGTGGTGCGTACAATAATACTTTTTTGATGTGGAGAGGCGGAGGAGTTACTGTTTCTGTGCCTTACTCAGCATCAATCCCTGCGCTTAATACTTGGATTCATATTGTATATACTCAAGAAATCAACGGTGATTGGAAATGGTATCAAAATGGCATTTTAACTAACAACGGTAATTTTACAAACATACAGAATGACTTCAATTATTTTCAAATTGGAGGATGTAACAATCAATCATTAGGAAATACATATTGGAATGGTAAACTGGACGACATCGGAATCTGGAATAGAAGCCTAACACAATCAGAAGTTACTGCTTTATATAATCAAGCTCCAAATCCTGTATTGCCTAGTAACGTACCAACTAGTGGGCTAGTTGCATACTACCCCTTTAATGGAAATGCCAATGATGAAAGTGGTAATGGGAATAATGGGACTAATAATGGTGGAACAATGACAACAGATAGAAATAGTGTTGCAAATAGTGCTTATAGTTTTGATGGGGTTAATGATTATATTATCGGACTCTCAAATTCTTTCCCTACAAATCAAAGGACTGTATCTGTTTGGTTTTTTTCAAATAACATTGGAATTGGAAATTTGGGCAGGGGAGTTTTAGGTTATGGAGGTAATACTTGTGGCGAATCTTGGAATATGCATTTAGATAACCCAGGTTCACCTTTAGGCTTGAATTCTTATGAAGTTAACACACATTGTAATGCGTTTTCTGTAACCAGTTCATATGGTTCATTAATTCCAAATGGAAATTGGCACAATTGGGTTGTTTCAACTAATCCAAATGGAACTTATTTTTATTTGGATGGTAATCTAATACAATCTTCAAATCTATTTATTAATAATACTGTAGTTGCTAATAAAAATTTTGTTTTTGGAACTTTTACAAATCCAAATGGGATTGGCGCGTCTATTAATGACCCAAATAACACTGTATGGAATGGTAAACTGGATGACATCGGCATCTGGAATCGCGCCTTAACCCAATCGGAAATAACCGCGCTGTATAACACTCCAACAGCTGCTGCAAGTGATTCATTATGGGTAATAAATAAACAAACAGATACACTTGCTTTTCCTTCTCAAGTAAAACTTAGTTTAAAATCAAACAATATCACTTCAAAGAATATTAGCGCTTACGATATTAAATTAAATTACGATGCAAGTAAATTAAAATTTGATAGTGTAACTAAAACTAATACAGCAAGTGCCAATGGTAACGTCATTGTAAATAGTGCAACAACTGGGCAATTAATCATAGGATGGGCAAGTAGCAGTAGCATTTCATCAGCTACTCTTCC
>CANETM010000137.1 GCA_947441205.1 Bacteroidota bacterium
AATGCTTCTTTAGCACTCATCGCTAGAAATCCATTAATTATGTATGCCAAGACTAAAGACTTTGATCCTTCTGAAGTTTCTGGTTCTGCCGGAGAGAATTCACAGTTGCCGGGTACTAGAGGTTTAGGTTTTAATTTAAGAGTTGGGTTTTAATTTAACTTAATTATAAAAGATAATAAGATGAAAAATAAATTAATATATGGATTGACATTTCTGATAGTTTTTGGAATGTCAAGCTGTGAGAAGTTAAGTGACTTTGGTGATACCAACGTTAATCCAGCGGCAACAACAGAGCCTAATGCTTCTGCCTTGTTAACAAATTCTTTAGCTGGGCTTGGTAATTGGACTACTAGTCGTCAGCTTGGCTATTATGCACAGTATTTTAGTGAGACGCAATATCCTTCAGTATCGTTATACGCATTGCCACAATCTTCATTTAGTGGAAACTATAGTGGTACGCTTTACGATCTACAGAATATTATCAATATTACCCCTAGCAAAAATATGGCTGCGGTATCTAACATTGTAAAGCAATTTATATTTTGGCAGATGACTGATCGTTGGGGCGATATTCCATATTCTCAAGCATTAAAGGGAATTGAAGTTGGTAAACCGAAATACGATTCACAGGAAGAAATATATAAGGGTATGATTAAAGCTTTGGCAGATGCTGTTGCTGCTTTCGATAATTCCGCAATTTCTGGTGATATTTTGTATAATGGTAATATAGATTCTTGGAAAAAAGCAGCCAATTCAATGAGAATGTTAATGTCTATTCAATTGTCTAAAAAATATCCTTCTGCTTCTGGTTATGCTGCAACAGAGTTTAAGGCTGCTCTAGCTGGGAATGGTGGTTATATTTCAACAAATAGTCAGAATCTTAAAATAAAGTACTCTGCTCCTAATTATAAAAACCCAGTTTGGGGTTGGTATAATGGTCGTGCAGATGACGGTGAAAGTAAGACAATGACTGACATGTTGTCGATGCTAAGTGATGCTAGAATTGATATTTACGGAGGTAATTCCCACACTGGTGGGACTGGAAGTTCTACCGTGGGCGTACCTTACGGATTGAATGAATCAAAATCTAGAGCATTTGTTAATGCTAATGCCGGATGGGCTCGTGTTTTAAGAGGCGACTTAAGAACAGAAGGAAGTACAGCATTTTTGATTACTGCTGCACAAATTGCTTTAGCTAGAGCAGAGGCTGCCAATTTGGGTTGGACTACAGAATCTGTTAGTGATGTTTACAAGCAAGGTATTACATTGTCTTTCACTCAGTGGGATTTACCTGCACCGAGTGTAGGATACTTTAACAGTGCTGACATAGCTTTAGGAACAGATAACGTTAAGAAAATTGCAACTCAACAATGGATTGCTAGTTATCCTGATGGACACATGGGATGGAATGTATGGCGTAAAACTGGTTTTCCAGTTCTAACTCCAGCTCCGGATGCAGTAAATACTTCTAAGCAAATTGTAAGAAGATTTACCTATGCTGCCTCAGAGTACACTAACAACCCAGAACTTGTAAAAGAAGCAGTTGATAGATTACCTGGTGGCGATAAACAAGATTCTAAAGTTTGGTGGGATCAATAAGCTATTTTATAAAGATTAATTAAAATTTCATATTATGAAAAGAAACATATTCAAATACCTAGTATTTGCCATCACCTTAACAGTGACAATCACATCTTGTAGAAAAGATGATTTTGTTGGGGATAATGAACTTGGAGATCAAGGGAAAACTATCCTTAAATTTGCTCAAGGTCCGAGTAAGACCTTATTGTTTGAGGCTTTTACCAATATTAAAGCAGTTAGTGGCTTTAGTTTGGTTAGAGATATAAATAGTAACGCAACTTTAAGTACCGCTTCTTCTGTAGAATTGGTTAAAGCTGCTGTTCCTGCGGGCTATACGTTTTTGCCTGATAACATCTTTACTTTCCAAACTACTTCTGCAGCTAAATTTGTTAAAACTGCAACTGGATACACTGTGAATTTCGCTCCTGGCGATTTTTCATCCGATTTTGATATTAACTTAAATGGCGCTTTACTAGATCCTAAATTGAAGTACGCTCTTTCCTTTACTATTGGAAACACAGGTGGTGCAACAGTAACTGCTGGACCACAAAAATCGATTACCGTATTGTTCACTATTTTGAATAAATATGATGGTATGTACAGTTTTGAGCCCGTTAGCCAGTTTAATAGATATACAGGTGGTGTATTGAACACAGGAGATGCCTTAATGGGTTCGCTTGTTGGTCTTCCAAATAGAGCATTTACAACTATTGATGGAAATACGCTTACCTGGACTCCTTTATGGGCTACTGGTGGTGGTGTTGGCGGTGTTAACGACTTCAGATTGTATGTTGATCCAGTAACTAATCTAACTACTATGTCTGCTTTAGGTAATGCTACATTGCAAAATATACCAGGCAAACCTAATTACTATGACCCAGCTAAAAGAACCTTCTATCTTAACTTCCAATGGGGTGGTGGATCAGCTGGTGCTGCTGGACGTGATATGAGCGTTGTTTTAAAATATGCAGGTAAAAGACCTTAATTATTTTAAATTATTTATTAAGAGGAGCTCCCAAAAGGAGCTCCTCTTTTATTTTAGTCAAATTAGCTTTTGATATTTTGGTAAATTCTTGATTTAAATTCAATATATTAGAATTATGAAAATTCAATATTTTATAGTTTTAATCGTAATTATATCTAGTTTAACAGCTAAAACATCTGTTGCTCAACTCACAAACAAGGTAGCTATAGATAGGGCTGGAACTAACTTAAGAGTGAAAAGTAGCGCAGATCAAAGCATAATTGGTAGCCCATATCTTGTGGATGTGTGGGCGAAGGGTAATGTAAAATTTGTAAACTCTAAGCCTGCTGAAAACGTTGATTTAAAATTAGATCTGCTCGAAAATGTTTTAGTGCTGAAGGGTGGCGATGGCTCTGAAAATGTTTTTAATGAAAAAATAAGTGAGTTTACTTTAAATATTATAGGTAAAGAAAGATTGTTTAGATCAGGTTTTCTTGACTCAAAAAATAACTTAATATCCGCATTTTTTGAGGTTCTATATAATGGTAAAACAAAATTCCTTAGTAAAGAAGGGAAAATGGTTATCGAAAGTAAAGGATATAACACAAACACTATTACCAAAAAAATAGAAAACACTACTGAATATTATATTTCTAAAGCAAACAACTCAGTTAGCTTAGTTAAGCTTAATGAAAAAGTAATATTAACTTATTTAGGCATTCCAGACTTAGCTAAATATGTGAAGGATAATGAACTTAACCTTAAAACAAGAGATGATATTATTAAGCTGCTTCAATATTGTGACTCCTTATAGTGCGCGCCAGATTTGTTGAAATTAATTGCCCCATCTACAGCTTATTAGACATAATTTTTAAATAAATTAAAATCAACTTTGTTGATATAAAATTGTTTGACAACTTAAATTTTAAAGTGCCAATTTTTATTATGTGTAAGTTCAACCCTTGCGGATCAGTATCGTTCTGAAGCAAAATTTGTTAGGGTGTTCTACTATTTTAATCTTTTGCAATAATATGCTAAGCCATATACTATGGGTAACGGTGCAAATCCGGGACTACCATTACTTGTACAGGCTGAAACTACTTCGGCCAATAAAGATATTGTAACCTTCCCATTTTTAAGACAGGTTAATTTAGACTTATTTCTTTAATTAATTTAGTTGTATTGTTAAAAGTCTTTTGTTGTTTGGCTATCATAGCAGGTACCATGCCTTTAAGGGCACTATGAGGTTTCATTTAATTATAATAATCCCATTCATCGCATAATATCTGGGGGAAACGGAGTGAACAAAACACATATTCCAGAGCAAACTGTCCACCTAAAAGGCTGGCGTAAACTTCTCAATTAACCGGCATTTGAAACCTGCCATACTTTAAGGATAGCTTGGTAAAGTGTCGAATTGTCAAATCAATCAAATTGTCAATCTTTAATGCAGCGAACAGAGAGTCCGCTCGCACGGTGGCTGTCGTTCATGTGGGCAGTGCTGGCGTTGAAGTAGAAGAATAGGCGGCGGGAATAGGCCCCACTAACCTGTTGTAAACTAACCGTACTGCTGATATAATGGCCGAGGGTAGCAGGTTGGATGACGCCAGTGTAGAAGTTGCGGTAGCCCGCCATAGGCAACTTAAGAGGAGATGCAAAAGCGCCAACGCTTGTGTTAAAACTCCAACTTAAACGTTCAGCTTCCCATTCTGCTTCTATCGGAATCCTATACCCAGTCGGGCAAGGGTTGTTTACGCCATTCACACCCTGCCATAAATTATCGTTTTGAGGGCTGCGCCAATCGTAAGGTGGATCTGGCGCTACAATAAAGCCGACATTTCCAGGCACGTCTGCACTACTCAAGGTGGTGGAAGTGGCTGAGTTACGGAGTTGATGCCCATCTGCTCCCCTGCCCCATTGGTATAAATCACCAAAAGATTCAGCATCTGTGCTACTTGTTGCCACCCGTGAAGCTCCTAAATTTCTATCCATCCAGATTCTTTTATTTGCTCCAATTACGGTATTAAAAGTAAAAGCAACCGCAGCAGTAGTAGTAAATGAAACTTCATTTCCGTAACTTGTTCCAGCACTGTTTATTGCGTAAGCTCTTACAAAATATTTAGTGTTTGCTTTAAGCCCTGTAATTGAACTTTTAAA
>CANETM010000138.1 GCA_947441205.1 Bacteroidota bacterium
TCAAACTGTATGGATTGCCCTTGCGCAATAAGCTGGGTAAAGGCCAAACAGCAAACAAAAAACAGTAATGATTTTTTCTGCATAAAATTGATTTATAATTAAGATTGACCTTAAAACTAAGGCTATTTGTATAAATAGAGAAGAAAATAAGGGAAGATTTATCCCCCAATTATTTGGTCGGCGCTAATCATAGATGCCTGATACCACCTAATTTCAGGGTCTTTTTTAAACCAAGTCATTTGCCTTTTAGCATAATGTCTCGTATTTTGTTGAATACTTGCTATGACCCCTGATTTTTCTATATTTCCTTCCAAAAAGGGCGCCCATTCCGAATAACCAACTGTCTGCAAAGCATTTAGATTAAAATAAGGCAGGAGGGATTTTACCTCTTGTTCCAGGCCCTCTTCGACCATATTCAAGACTCTTTGATTGATGCGCTCATATAATAAAGGCCTTGGCATTTCCATTCCAATTTTGACAATTTTAAAAGGTCGAATTACCTTATTTTTTTGCTGAAAGCTTAAAATTGAGGCTTTGGTTCCAAGCATAACTTCCAAGGCACGCATTAATCTTTGGGGATTTTGTTGTTCTCCTTTTTCCCAATAAGCAGGATCCTTGACTGAAACTTCTTTTTGTAACCACCTTAACCCCAACTTTTCATACTGATTGATAATTCCGGCTCTAATTTCCGGATCAATGGCAGGTATCAAATCCAACCCCTCACAAAAAGCTTTGATATATAAACCTGTCCCGCCAACCAACACCACCGAGTCCTTGTGTTTAAATATTTTATCCACCTTTTCAAGCGCATATTTTTCGAAAAAAGAGGCATTTATTTCATCATGAATGGAATGACTAGCTATAAAATGATGATGCACCGATTCCAACTCAATTTTACTTGGTCTAGCTACTCCTATATTCATTTCTTGGTAGCATTGTCTTGCATCAGCTGAAATAATGTCGGTTTCCAAAGCCTGAGCCAATGAAATCGCAAAAGCTGTTTTACCAACTGCCGTAGGTCCTACAATAATATATACCGTTTTAACGTCAGTCAATTTTGGAAATTTAAATGATTAACTTTTAGCTAATCATTAATGAATAATTATGTTTCAAAATTAATGTTTGAAAAATGATACTAATTTGAATTCAACTTAGTATGCCTCAAAAGAATCGTCTAAAAATTCGCCGTTACCAGAGTCGTTATCATCATTATTGTCATCATCTTGATCGTCTCCATCATCAGCGTCCTCTCCTGTATCAGACGCATTCGCGTCTTCTTCCCCTTCTTCACCAAATCCGTCAGTGGCTTCAGACAAATCATACTTTTCCTCAATATCAGCAAATTGTTTTCCTAGTAATCCTTTAGACCCATACTGCATAGGACCAACTCCTTCAACCCTTGATACTACTGGATAATTTAATTCCATATCGGCATCGGCATTTTTAATTACCTGGATTAACTCAATAAGAAAGGTCCATGTTTTTGCAAAATCATACACATATATAAAATGCTGGTTCGTATCTATGATTTCAGTTCCAATTGCAGTTTCATTCATTAATAATGGAGCAGCAACATATTCTTTTTCATAAATTTCTTTTGAAATTTCTCGTCCTCTTTTCCAAATATCATTGCTTCTATAAAAAGTTGCTGCATGAATTTGATCAAATTCAAATGCCTTTAATATGATATTGTTTAATTCAATAAAATTTTGTGTATGCTTTACTAAAATGTCTCTATAAATAGCATCGTCGTCCTCCCAATAAACCCTGAATTTTAATATGGCCATATTAGTTATTTGAAGCGCTAAATTACAATTTTATTATAGGAAATAGGCCTAGTTTGGCGCCTTCTTTCAACATAAATGAATGAGCGGCTTCGTAATCGTTGGTAATATCTCCATCCAAAATCGCTTCACGTATTGCATCTTTAATAATTCCCACTTGTTTTGAAGGAGTAATATTAAATACTTGCATAATCATTTCCCCCGTAATAGGTGGCTGCCAATTTCTAATACTATCCTTTTCCTCTACTTCCTGCAAACGTACTTTTACAAATTCAAACCCCTGTAAATATCTTTTTACTTTGTTTTGATTTTTACTAGTAATATCAGCAGCACATAATAACATTAAAAAATCAATGTCATCACCCGCGTCAAATAATAAGCGACGAATGGCACTATCGGTTACATTTTCCTTAGTCAATGAAATTGGTCTTAAATGCAACGCAACTAACTTTTGTACCATTTTCATTTTTTCATTCAATGGTAATTTCAGTTGTGTAAATATTTTAGGTACCATTCTAGCACCAACCACTTCGTGACCATGAAATGTCCAGCCAAATCCAGGTTCAAATCTTTTGGTTTTAGGTTTTGCAATATCATGAAGTAATGCAGCCCATCTTAACCAAGCATCATCGGATGTAATCGCCACATTGTCTAACACTTGAAGGGTGTGCGAAAAATTATCTTTATGACCAATGCCATCAAGGGTTTCAGCACCTTCTAATTGTAATAATAATGGAAAAATATGTTGTAATAAACCCGCTTCTTTTAATAAATACCAACCTTTGGAAGGGGTCTTGGTCATCATTATTTTTTGCAACTCATCGGTAATTCGCTCTTGTGAAACAATTTTTATTCGATCGGCAATTTGTTTAATTCCTTCAAAGGTTTCAGGGGTAATGGTAAAATCCAATTGCGTTGCAAATCGAATGGCACGCATCATGCGCAAAGGATCGTCATCGAAAGTTTGAGTAGGTTGTAAAGGTGTTTTTAATATTTTATTTTCCAAATCAGCTAAACCTCCAAAGGGATCAATGATATGACCAAAATGAGAAACACTTAATTCGATAGCCAATGAATTCACAGTAAAATCACGTCTATTTTGATCATCTTCAATTGTCCCTGGGCTTACTTCAGGTTTACGACTATGCCTAGCATAACTTTCTTTACGTGCTCCTACAAATTCAATTTCAATATCATCAAATTTTACCTGCGCAGTGCCAAATGTTTTAAATAAAGCAACAGGTGGAGTTGGATGAAATAATTTGGAAAAGGTTTGTGCAAGCACCATTCCATCTCCTATGCAAACCACATCAATATCTTTAGTAGGTCGACCTAATAATTTATCACGCACAAAACCTCCAACAGCAAAAGCGGGTACCCCGATTTTTGCGGCTGCTTCAGCTACTGCTTTTAATAATTCGGTCTCTCTTGAATCGAGTTGGATCTGCATGTCGCAAATGTACTAATGTTGCTTCATTTGAACCAATGGGGCATACAATTGTTGCATTTGAATGGTATTTCCACAATTAAAATGATTCATTGGACATACTTTTCTGCCATGGATACCACAAGGTTTGCAGGATAGTTGTTGCTGGGTCTCGACTATAAATGATTTGTCTGATAAGGGTCCAAACCCAAATGCAGGAATAGTTGAACAGAAAATAGCAACAACAGGAGCATTGACTGCTGACGCGAAATGCATAGGTGCGGAATCATTTACATAACTCAATAAAGCACCTGACTGCAAAGCGGCAGAACTTAAAAAAGATAATTGCCCCGCTAAATTGACTACCCTTCCATTAATGGAAGCTTGAGTAGCCATTGAATTTATAATTTGGTCCCCTAATTCTTTATCGCCTGGGCCACCAATGATATATACTTTTCCTTCAAAATTTAATCCATTTAAAAACTTAACCCACTGATCAAAAGGAAATCTTTTTGTAAACCAAACCGAAGCAGGCGCTATACATATATAAGGTTGACTTTGAAATTCTTTTACTTTTTCACAATCATTTTGCGTAGGATATAATTGAGGGTTACATAAAACCAATGCAGGGTTGATAGCTTGAATCAATGCATGATTTTTATGGATTTCATGAAGTCCTTCTTGCATCGCCTCATGCTTAATTTTATGGGTAAATAAAAAGGAGAACGGATTTTTATCAAACCCAATTTTATGGGTAGCTTTTGAAAATGCTGTCCACAAACCAGTTGCAGCAAATCTTTGTACATTAATGACACTATGGTATTGTTGCGAACGAATTTGTTTTAAAACGGTAAGCCAGTTGAGGTATTTATCTTGTTTTTTATCCCATATAATAACATTGTGTATATATGGATGTCCAGTAAATAAGGACTCATTACCTTTTCTGACTACAATGTCAATTTGAGCAGATGGATATTGCAAATGCAATGATGCAATAAGGGAAGTACTTAATACTACATCACCAATAAAGGCAGTTTGAATAACACAAAATTTTTGCATGTACGCCTTTAAGTTTACTAATGTCTAATAATTACTAATTTACCATCCGTATCCCATTTTACGATGGAGGAAGGTTGTTGTATTTCAGTTTCTTCCTGTCTATATTTAACAACATAATCAACTCCTTCAAAAATGTCTAATGAAATGTCATTAAAACAAAGCGGTGTTGGATAGGTTGATAAATTGGCCGATGTACTTACAATTGGTTTTCCAAATTGATGAATTAATTCTTGGCAGAATTTATTTTTACAAACACGAATAGCAATTGAGCCATCAGAAGCCAACAAATTCGCGGCCAAATTTTTAGCATTTTGGTAAATGACCGTCGTAGGTTTATGAATGCCTTTTATGTAATCAAAAATTTGTAATTCATTCATATTTACATACTCGAGGATCGATGATTCACTTTCCACCAATACAA
>CANETM010000139.1 GCA_947441205.1 Bacteroidota bacterium
AAGCCATTATCATTTAGTAAAAAAAATAAAGAAATTGATAATCATAAATCAAAATTATGGGGTCAAGATATTAGCTCAAAAACAATAAGCAAAAAACAAAAAGGTAAGCAAAGACAAACTATAAGTGATGTAAACGTAAATGATGTGTATGTTCAAGTTGGCGAAATGCTGCCTAATGAATCGGATATTAGCTATTCAGATATATTACAACAAACTAAAGAATGGATTAAAAATCATCAAAGTCCTGCCCTATTCGCCAATTACAATGCAAATGAAATTAATAAAGATTCAATTGACAATAAAGTCGCGAATGTTTTATTATTAGCTTCCATTGTAAAAAGTTATCAATTAAAAAGAGCACTACTTGAAAATCAAATTCATAAAACCACAAACTATAATGAGGCTAATGATTATTTAATGAATAGTAAAGAATGGCAGGAGGTTTTGCAGTATGAAAAATGGATTGAACAGTTTTTAAGGAGCCAACAATAATGTATTGGCATGTTTTCCACCGCAACAAAATAAAATATCAAGGATAGATAAATTGGGCATAAATCCAGTTTTTTCTTCGAAAACTTGCTGATAAATTATAGGATTTGATATTTGATTATAATTCTTAGGTACCCATTGCTCAGCTTGATAATTTGAATTTAGTGGTTCCTGTAATGTAATTTCCCATTTACCTTTAATTTGTTTTCTGACCCATTCATTAATGTTGATTAGAAATTGATATAAATAAACAGGCTGAGATGCATATATCTCCTTTATTTCATGATGATAATATTCAAAAAAAGGTGATCGTCTATAATTTGATACGATTGATTTATAATGTTGTTCCATCCAAGGTATATGATAGGCTATTTTTATTTCTTTCATTGGAATTTTTTGATCTCTACCTCCAATAATTGGGATTGACAAATGTAATGGCCCCTGGGCAGTTCCAATAACCATCCTATTTTTAAAGCTCATTTTAGTATACACTTGATCAACATTATAATATACCTTATTAGTTTGCAATAATTGCTTAATAAAACTAATACTACCAAAATATTGTAAATCTGTATTGAGTTCAGTAGGTAACAATTTCAAATGATTTTCTATGATTAACAAAAGCTTGTATAAATATATTTTCCATTTATGCTAAATCCGTTTAATTTTATTAAAATATATACATGCAATATTATAAATTATTAACTATATCTGCCCTATTTGTTTTAGCGAGCTGTAGTTCGCCAAAGTCTTTTGAATTTAAGGAAGTTAAATCGGTTCGAATTGAAAAAGCTAGTTTAAAGAAAAATATCATCAATGCACAAGTATCCTATTACAATCCGAATAATTTTAATTTATTCTTAAAAAATATAGATTGTGATATATTGATAAATGATAAAAAGTTATCTCATTATACATTAGATACTAATTTAATCATAACGGCTAATTCGAATTTTACGGTACCTGCTAAGTTGGAATTTGAACTTGCCAATGTCTTGCCTTACACAGTAGATATTATGTTTAAAAAACCACTGAAAATAACGATTGTAGGTAATGCAACCTTATCAAAAGGCATGTTTACTAAAACAGTTCCTGTTAATTATACGACTGTAAAAACTTTGGATCTAAAAGAGTCCATGGTTAGGGAAGTACTAAAATCAATTCAAAAATAATAGCTTACTCGACATTCCAGGTTGAAGGACTTTCTCTCCATTTCATAAGGGTACTTTGTGTACTTGAATCAATATCCCCTTTTTCAACGGCTAAATCAATCAAACTAGCGTAGTTAGTTAATGAATGATAAGGAACACCGGCAGCTTTAAAAGCTTCATCGGCAATGTTAAATCCATAATTAAAAATAGATACCATTCCTACTACATCCAATCCTGCATTTCTTAAAACTTCCACTACTTGTAAACTACTTTTACCTGTTGATATTAAGTCCTCAATAACTAATATTTTATTAGTGGGACTATACGCTCCTTCAATTTGATTTCCTAAACCGTGTTCCTTTGGTTTTGGTCTTACATAAATATAAGGTAGCTTTAATTGATCGGCTGCCATTGCACCCCAAGGAATACCGGCAGTAGCAACACCTGCTAACATATCGGCGCCGTCAAATTTTTCAAAAATGACATTACACATTTCACTTTTTATAAAATCACGCACATAAGGAAAAGACAAAACCTTTCTATTATCACAATATATTGGACTTTTCCATCCACTTGCCCAGGTAAAAGGATTTGCAGGGCTTAACTTAACTGCACCTACTTGTAATAATTTTTCGGCAACTGCTTTCTCGTTGGTCATGTTTATCTGATATTATTAATGCGAATTTAAAGGCTAATTCCTAATTTTACAGGAAGAGTTACTAAATACTATACACATTTTTATGCCAACACAAATAATTGCTGCAGGAGGATTAGTTACCAACCCACAAGGTGAAATATTGTGGATATATCGACGTGGTTTTTGGGATTTGCCAAAGGGAAAGTTGGATGATGGGGAAACGATTCAAACTTGCGCAGTAAGAGAAGTTCAGGAAGAAACTGGTATAGTTGGGGTTCATTTACATGAAATGTTATGTTTTACTAATCATGCTTACTTCGATAAATACATAAATGAAGACGTAGTCAAACGTACCTATTGGTTTCATATGTCCATCCCAAATTTACAAAATGGAATACCTCAGACTACTGAGGATATTGAAAAAATTGAATGGCATGCATTAAATACGGCAAGGCATTGTTTAGACAATACCTACGACAACATTTTAGAAGTTGTTGAAAAGTACAGACTTAAAATTAATAGTTGAGTAATTGATTACTTACGCAAATTGATATAGTTTATTAATGCAAACGGATTATAATTGCATGCAAATTATAATAGCATACAAATTACAAACCTTTTATATTATTTAAACTTTTGGTGACTTCTTCAGGTAAAAATGGAGAGGCATCTCCCCCATTACGTAAAATATCACGTACAATAGTAGATGCAACCGAAGTGTATTTTGGTTCGCCCGTTAAAAATATAGTTTCAATATTTTTATCCATTGTTCGATTGGCGTCAGCAATTGTTTTTTCATATTCAAAGTCACTAACATATCGGATACCTCTAAGAATAAATTTTGCACCAATTTCTTGACAATATTTAATGGTTAAACCATCATAAATTGCGGCTTCCACTTTTGGTTGATTTTTGTAAATTTCCTCAAACCAAAGTCTTCTTTGATCAGCTGAAAACATTGGATTTTTGGCAGCATTCATTCCAATTCCCACAATTACTTTATCAAAAAGGGGTAAGGATCGGTTAATGATATCTATATGACCCAATGTAACTGGATCAAATGTGCCGGGGAATAAACAAATTCTTTGCATACACTAAAAGTATGAAAATTGTTAAAACAAATGTCGATTAAGCTGGATTAGTACGACCAGTTAATAAATAAAGACAGGCCATTCTAACAGCAACCCCATTTTCAACCTGATCTAAAATAATTGAATGCTTGCTGTCAGCAACCTCACTATCCATCTCAACACCTCTATTAATTGGGCCAGGATGCATAATTACTATTTCCTTATTTAGCTTATCTAGGCGATTAATGGTTATGCCATATGCTAGGTTATATTCCCTTAAAGATGAAAATAAAGGCTGATTTTGACGCTCTAATTGAATTCTAAGCACATTAGCCACATCGCACCATGACAATGCTTTGTCAATATTATATTCAACTTTTATATCCATTGCGGCTTGTAAATAGGTTGGTATAAGTGTAGGAGGACCTGCAACCATTACCTCAGCACCCATTTTTTTAAGTAAGTATATATTACTAAGTGCAACTCTGCTATGCATGATATCACCAATAATGGCAACTTTTAATCCTTTTAAACTCCCGAATTTTTCAACCATTGAAAATGCATCCAGTAAAGCCTGGGTTGGATGTTCATTTATGCCGTCCCCAGCATTAATGATAGCTGCATCAATATGTTTAGCTAAAAAGTGTGGAGCTCCGGAAGCGCTATGTCGCATTACAACCATATCCACTTTCATACTTAAAATATTATTTACTGTATCTAATAATGTCTCCCCTTTTGCAGCAGAAGAACTAGAAACTGTAAAATTGACCACATCGGCCGAAAGTCTTTTTTCAGCTAATTCGAATGAAATTCGGGTTCTAGTTGAATTTTCGTAGAATAAATTAACGATGTTAACATCTCGTAAAGTGGGTACTTTTTTAACAGGTCTTTGTAAAACCTCTTTAAATTGACCAGCTGTAGATAAAATAAGTTGAATGTCCTCTTGATTGAGGTCCTTAATACCAAGAAGATGTTTGGTAGATAGTGCCATTAAAAAACAAAATTAATATATTTTTTTGAACTTACCATAGCTTATTCTGATAGTAATATTACATCATCCACCCCGTCATTTTCTTTCCACCTAACTTTTACTTTATGGGGGGTTAAAGTATCCATTTCTTTACCTGAAAAATCAGGTTGTATCGGTAATTCCCTACTTGGTTTTCGGTCAACTAGTACACATAAAGCCACTTTAGATGGACGACCAAAGGATAATAAAGCATCTAGTGCAGCTCTAATCGTTCGACCGGTAAACAATACGTCATCTATTAAAATGACTGTTTTCCCTTCAATACTAAATGGCAAATAAGTTTGAGTGGCTAAATGTAAT
>CANETM010000140.1 GCA_947441205.1 Bacteroidota bacterium
AGCATTACGAAAAGGTGGTGAGCAATATCCAGGAGGTAAAAGCCCGCAAAGGAAAAGTCATCGCCGTTGTGAGTGAAGGCAATCGCGACTTGGATAACATGGTGGATCACGTAATTGAAGTGCCCGAAACCATTGAGCCATTGAGTCCTTTGATCAATACGGTTCCATTGCAATTGTTGAGCTATCACATCGCGGTGATGCGTGGTTGCAACGTGGATCAGCCAAGAAATTTGGCGAAGAGCGTTACCGTAGAGTAAGTTCATTTACAACGGCATTGGGCCGTTTACCAAAATTTACAAATTAGTCATTTACAAACCGCCCCATTTGGGGCGTTTTGTGTTAAATTTGTTACTCAAAGTTGTATCAGTTCGCTTTTTAGTAGTGTGACTGAAGTGGCGAAGCCATGTATTGATGCCCTCTCCTGTGTTAGAATCTTATTTCAAAGGCAAAATCAGCGCGAAGTTGATGACGCGGTTGTTCCTGAATCCATTGAACACCGTATACCTTCGGGGCTTGGAAAAAGAATTTGGGGTGAGTAGCAACACGGTTCGGGTAGAGCTGAATAAATTGAGTGCTGTTCAGTTGATAGAAGTTGTAAACAATCCTGAGAGCAACCAGAAGCAATATCGCGCCAACAGTGCACATCCATTGTTTGACAGTTTACGGGGATTAATACTGAAGCAGTTTGGTTTAGATTCTCTCATTGAAAAAGTATTCGATAGATTGGGGGATTTGGAAGCAGTTTATTTGACGCACGATTGGGCAGAGGGCAAAATGGGCCCCTTCATGGATTTTGTGGTGGTAGGGCAGGTTGATCAAAATTACATGCATGAGTTGATTCTTAAAGCCGAGCCCATTTTACAACGAAAAATTAGGGTGGCGGTTTATCAAAGTGTTTTTGAATTGCCCGAATGGAATGATATACCCCAGATTAAATTGATATAAAAACACAACATGGAGCATAACACAAAAATTGCGATCATCGGACTTGGATACGTAGGCCTGCCGTTGGCAGTTGCTTTCGCGGAGAAATATCCAGTAATTGGGTTTGATATTAATCAAGCCAGAGTAAATGAATTAATGGGCGGACATGATTTTACCCTAGAAGTTTCGGGTGAATTGTTAAAGTCTGTGGTTAATGATACTCCCAAAGAATTAGGATTATTATGCACTACAGATTTGTCTCAAATCAAAGATTGTAATTATTTTATTGTTACGGTTCCTACACCAACCGATAAACACAATAGACCTGATTTAACGCCTTTGTATAAGGCGAGTGAAACTGTAGGGAAGGTTTTGAAGAAAGGGGATATAGTGGTATATGAATCTACTGTGTATCCAGGTGTTACCGAAGAGGAATGTATTCCGGTTTTGGAGCGTGTTTCGGGTTTGAAATTTAATGTAGATTTCTTTGCGGGATATTCGCCAGAGCGCATTAATCCAGGTGATAAGGAGCATACGGTGACCAAAATATTAAAAGTAACCTCGGGATCTACGCCTGAGATTGCAGAGCAGGTTGATCAATTATATAAATCGGTGATTGTGGCGGGTACTTTCAAGGCAAGTTCTATGAAAGTAGCAGAGGCTGCCAAAGTAATTGAAAATTCGCAACGCGATATCAATATTGCTTTTGTAAATGAGCTTTCTAAGATATTTAATAAATTAGGTATCGATACCAATGATGTCTTAGAAGCTGCAGGTACCAAATGGAATTTCCTAAAATTCAAACCAGGATTGGTAGGCGGTCATTGCATTGGTGTTGATCCTTATTATTTAGCCCAAAAAGCACAGGAGGTTGGTTATCATCCTGAAATCATCCTAGCCGGTCGCCGCTTGAACGATGGGATGGGCGCTTATGTTGCCGAAGAAGTTGTGAAGTTGATGGTGAAAAAAGAAGTAACAGTAAAAAATGCGAAATGCTTGGTATTGGGTTTTACCTTCAAAGAAAACTGCCCGGATGTGCGCAATACCAAAGTGATTGATATTGTTAAAGAATTGATTAATTATAACATCACCCCTGTAATCTTTGATCCATGGGCCAACCCTGCCGAAGTGCAGCATGAATACGCAATTGAGGTAGTGAATGGGCTGCCAGAAGGCACCTTTGAAGCAGCCATCTTGGCTGTATCACACAAAGAATTTGAAGGAATTAACATACGCTCACATTTGGTTATGAACGGCGTTCTTTTTGATGTTAAAGGTCTTCTGCCAAAGAATCAAGTAGATTCAAGGTTGTGAAAAAATACTTACAAAATACAAGAAATAGTAATTAGGTTCCTTTACCGAACAAAAAATATTAATTTAACACAGTGCCATTAATAATTGCTGAGATTGCCCAGGCTCACGAAGGAAGTTTGGGGATTGCCCATTCTTATATTGATGCGTTAGCTTCATGTGGAGTAGACGCCGTTAAGTTTCAAACGCATATAGCAGATGCTGAAAGCAGTGAATTTGAACGTTTCCGTGTTAAATTTAGCTATGAGGACGAAACTCGCTTTGATTACTGGAAAAGAATGGAATTCACCCTTGAACAATGGAAAGGACTGAAAGAACATTGTGATAAAGTGGGGGTAGAGTTTATTTCCTCACCTTTTAGCTGTGCCGCGGTGGATATATTAGAAAAGGTAGGTGTTAAAAGGTATAAAATTGGCTCTGGCGAAATGACTAATTACCTGATGCTTGCAAAAATTGCAAGAACGGGTAAGCCCATCATTCTTTCCTCCGGTATGAGCGACTATAAAGAATTGGAACAATGTATTGCATTTTTAAAACCTTTTGGGAATGACATTAGCTTATTACAATGCACAACCGCTTATCCAACACAGCCCGAACAATGGGGATTTAAAGAAATCCCTAATTTGAAAGGAAGATATGGGATTCCTATCGGATATTCAGATCACTCTTCGGATATAACTGTGTGTATTGCTGCTACTGCTTTGGGAGCAGAAATTTTAGAGTTCCACGCAGTTTTTGATAAAAAAATGTTTGGTCCAGACGCTAAGGCTTCTTTAAACCTTGATGAAATTTCGAAATTGGTTAAGTCAGTCAGAAAATTAGAAATTTCTTTAAACCAAATTTCTGACAAAGCAGATATATCCTCATACAATGATTTGAAAATTTTGTTTGGTAAGTCTTTAGCGGTAAACAAAAACCTAAATCAAGGTCATGTGATTACCTTAGAAGATTTGGAGTCTAAGAAACCTGCAAAAATGGGTATTGCTGCAAAAGAATTTTCTGATGTACTTGGTAAAACCTTAAATAAACCACTTTTACAATGGGATTTTCTAAAGTTGGAAGACCTAAAATAAGGAAAAAGCAATGACAAAAAGAAAAGTTTGTGTAGTAGTAACTGCAAGACCCAGTTATAGCAGAATAAAAACCGCATTAAAAGCCATTCAAGAGCATCCTGATTTAGAATTGCAGTTAGTAATTGCCGCTTCTGCATTATTGGATAGGTATGGATCGGCTGTGAATTATATTGAAAAAGACGGATTTGAAATTACAGCAAAAGTATTCAATGTTTTGGAGGGAGAGAATTTAACAGCTTCAGCTAAAACAACAGGAATTGGGATACTAGAGTTGTCTACAGTCTTTGACAATCTTAGGCCAGATATTGTAGTTACTGTTGCAGATAGATTTGAGACGATGGCAACTGCGATATCAGCAGCATACATGAATATTCCATTGGCTCACATTCAAGGTGGAGAGGTAACTGGTAATATTGATGAAAAAGTAAGACATGCAATTACCAAGCTATCCGATTACCATTTTGTAGCTTCGGATGATGCCATGCAACGGGTTTTGAAATTGGGTGAAAATCCAACATATGTTTTCAATACCGGTTGTCCAAGTATTGATATTGCAAAGGATGTACTCGAAGACAACAAACAGTTATTTGATGTATTTGAGAAATATTCTGGTTCAGGAAAAAAGCAAAACTTGAAAGATGGATATGTGGTTGTCATGCAACACCCTGTAACAACAGAGTACAATGAATCCAGAGAGCACATAGATACAACTTTAGAGGCATTGTCTGAAATTAAAAAACCAGTATTGTGGTTTTGGCCAAATGTGGATGCAGGTGCAGATGGAACATCTAAAGGTATCAGGGTATTCAGAGAAGTAAAAGATGCTTCCAATTTCCATTTCTTTAAAAATATGGAGCCCAATGACTTCTTAAAGTTACTAAAATATGCTGATTGCCTGATTGGAAACTCTAGTGTAGGAATTCGTGAATGTGCATATATTGGAGTGCCAGTTGTAAATATAGGTACACGTCAAGCGGGCCGTGATCGGGCTGTGAATGTGATAGATTGCGATTATCAAAAAGATCAAATATTGGCAGCTATCAACAAGCAAATGTTGCATGGAAAATATCCCTCCGACAATATTTATGGTGACGGTCAATCAGGTGATAAAATTGCTCAATTGCTAGCTGAAGTGCCGCTTCAATATGATAAAAAAATAACTTATTAATAGGCTCTATATCAGTGCTGTCCCGTTGTAATTAGAAGAGAATCAATTGGTTAGAAAAATCGGAATCTTTAAAGTGCGAATCACTATTGCTAACTAATTGATTTACAGGTTCTTTCTCAAAAATAGAAATGCTAATTACCTGTAAAAAACTGTAGAGAGAT
>CANETM010000141.1 GCA_947441205.1 Bacteroidota bacterium
AATCGTAAAAGGACAAGCCACTAAAGGCTAGTTTTGCCCTTTTAATGGGTATTGCTTGTTATATTTGTGTCCAAATTATAGGCACAATATGACTCCATTAATGACAAATTTACATGAGACTACTAACTTCATTAAGTCGAAGGTAAAAGAGACGGCTACTACCGCAATTATTTTAGGAAGTGGACTTGGTAATTTATCTACAAAAATTGAAGTTGATTTTGAAATTCAATATAAGGACATTCCTCATTTTCCAGTTAGTACGGTGGAAGGCCATAAGGGTCGTTTAATTTTAGGTACACTAAATGGAAAACGAGTTTGGGTAATGGAAGGTCGTTTTCACTTTTATGAAGGTTATACACCCGATCAGGTTGTTTATCCAGTGCGTGTATTGAAATTATTAGGTGTTCAAAATTTATTATTATCCAATGCTGCTGGCGGCGTTAATGTTGATTATGCAGTTGGAGATTTAATGATTTTAAGAGATCATATAAGTTTATTTACCATAAATCCCCTTTTAGGAAAAAATGAAACTGAATTAGGAACACGTTTCCCTGATATGAGTGAGCCATATGCACATAGCTTTATTCAAAAAGCAAAAACAATAGCAAATGCAAATGGCATTAAATTGCATGAAGGAGTTTACGTTGGTGTCACGGGGCCTACATTTGAAACAAGAGCCGAATACAAACTTATTAAAGCTGTCGGAGGTGATGTGGTTGGAATGAGCACCGTACAAGAGAATATTGCAGCAGTACATTGCGGCATGAAAGTTTTTGCAATTAGTGTAGTGACTGATTTAGGTATTCGTGAGGATAACAATGTGATTACGCATGAAGAGGTTTTAGAAGCTGCTAATGCTGCTGAACCAAAATTGACATTAATTTTTAGCGAACTTCTAAAAGAAATCGCTTAATACAATAACCATGTCTTTTATTTATAAATACTTATTTATAATTTTCGCGATTTGTTTTATTCATAATAGAGTGGAAGCTCAAAATTTTGGACAAGGCATGGGCGGGATGTCAAATTTTAATAATTCAAGTCAAGGAAACATTCAAGCTGACTCCTTAAAAAGAAGGGATAAGAATGCGGATTCCATAACCATCTATTATAAATTTTATAATAGCAATGAAATTCAAAAATTAGATTCAAGCATCAATGATTTTTATAAGCATTATCCATTGCCTTATACTTCCTATCATTTAGGGAATCTAGGTACAGCAACAAGATCATATTTATTTAATCCCATAAAAGAGGCTGGTTGGGATGACGGCTTTCATGCCTTTGATGCCTATAATTTCACATTGCAAGAAACGCCCTTTTATCAGACTACTAGACCGTATACTGAATTTGGATATTTGTTAGGTGGAAAAGGGGAGCAAATGGTTGATATTAAACACACACAAAATAAAACACAGCAATTAAATTTTTCATTTGAATACCGATTTACCAATGCGCCTGGAAATGTAAAAAATCAAAAAGCTAATTCAAATCAAATGAGAATAACATCTCATTTTCAATCAAAAAGAAAAAGGTATGAGTCTTATTTGACTTTGTTATTAAATTCAACTGCTTCATCGGAAAACGGGGGCTTGATAAATGCAGTATTATTAGATAGTCTTTCGCTAAATAATCCATACGAGCTTGAAACACGACTTGGTATTAGTGGTGCGTCGTTTAGAAATCCGTTTAATACTTATATTGCAACAGGCACAACCTATCAAAAAAATACTTTTAATTGGAGGCAAACCTATGATTTAGGCCAAAAGGATTCGATTGTAAAAGATACCCTAGTAACGCACTTGTTTTATCCAAGACTTCGATTTCAAAATGAAATAAAAATACAATCTAGTCAATTTATTTTCGCAGATGCTAACCCAAATATGGATAATTATTTCCAATACTTTGGTGTTGTATTAGACTCGGCTGCCCCAGTTAAATTTAATGATAATTGGAAATATATTAATGACGAGTTTAGTATCATAAGCTATCCTGAAAAAATGAATAGCAACCAGTATTTACAACTTGGCGCAGGGTATGATTTATTTTATGCAAGCTTCCCCAATAAAAGTAATTGGAATAATTATAATATTTATGGCTTTGCAGTATATAAAAATAAAACAAGAAATCAACTATGGGATTTATTGGCATCAGGTAAATTATATTTGAATGGCTATCATGCTGGTGATTATAATGCAAAGGCATCCTTATCAAGGGTGCTTAATACTAAAGGAACTTTTTTGCAAATTTCATTCCAAAATTTAAATAGAACACCTTCTTCAAATGCAATGGGAATATCGCAATTCCCGATAAATGGATTAACCTCTATAAAAAAAGAGAATTCAACCACGCTTAATGGCGTAATTGGAAATGAGAAAGCTGGATGGACAGGTTCGGCGAGTTATCAAGTGATACAAAATTATCAATATTTTACCACTGGATTTCAGCCAGCAGTATATGGAAATTTAATGAATTACTTAAGGGTTCAAATTGACCATAAATTAAAATTAAGTAAACACTGGAGTTGGTATGATCAAGTTACTTTACAAGCCCTGGATCCAAATGCGCCTGTGAATGTCCCTTTATTATTAACCAGACAACGTATAGCATTTGAAGGAAACTTTTATAAGAACTTAAATTTATCAACTGGTTTAGAGGTAATTTATCATACAAATTATAAAGCGGATGCTTATATGCCCTTTACAGGACAATTTTATTTACAAAACAGTTATACAACACAAAACAGGCCTACAGCTAATGCCTATTTGAATTTTATGATAAAAAGGTTCAAAGGTTATATTAGATTAGAAAACCTAAATACTTTATTGCCAACAAGCCCAAAATATGGCAATGCTTATAATTTTACGGCTCAAAACTACCCAAGTGCAGGTTTGTGGTTTAGGGTAGGCATTTGGTGGAATTTCATTAATTAATTAACTTTATATGTAGTTATTCAATTATTTGTTTAACTACTCAACTATTATATTTAATATTAATTTTTACTTTATGAAAAAAACATTAATCTTTTGCTTATCTTTTTTAACAATAAGCATTTTTAGTTTTGCACAAGCTCCAACAAAAATCAAGGTATCAGGAAATTGTGGAATGTGTAAAAATCACATTGAAAAAGCTGCAAAAGATGCCGGCGCAACAAAGGCATCATGGGACAAGGCCACAAAATTATTAACGGTTTCTTTTGATGTTAGTAAAACAAGTACTGATAAAATTGAAACTGCCATTGCAGGAGCAGGATATGATACCGAGCATAAGGAAGCTACACAAGAAGCTTATAAAAAGTTAGACGAATGTTGCCAATATGAAAGAAAGACTAAGAAGCAATAATTGCTTTTAAAAAATTGAATTAAAGCCTCCTATTTTTGGGAGGTTTTTTTATGATTATAGTCAGGTATGAATGGAGTAAAGCCTAAAATTCAGTAACTTTAGTAAGTGAAAAACACAATTGTCATATTTTTCATTTAGGCACAACCGTGCTTTATTTTTTCATTATTTGAATTGAAGATTTTTATGTTAAATAAAATCATTACTTATTCCATAAAGAATAAGTTAATCATCGGTTTATTTGTTTTAGCCTTGGTGGGTTGGGGTATTTATGAAGTGACGCAGCTTCCTATTGATGCAGTGCCTGATATTACCGATAATCAAGTTCAAGTTATTACAGTGTCCCCTTCCTTGGGTGCTACTGATATTGAAAGGCTGGTTACTTTTCCTATTGAACAAGCATGCAGTAGTATTCCTGGTACAAAACAAATTAGAAGTTTCTCACGTTTTGGTTTGTCACTAATTACAATTGTATTTAATGACGATGTGGATATATATTGGGCAAGGCAACAAATTAGCGAAAAGCTACAAAAAGTTCAACAGGATATACCAGCAGGAACTGGATCGCCTGAATTAGCGCCAGTGTCTACTGGGCTTGGGGAAATTTATCAGTATGTGGTAAGGCCTTTAAAAGGCTATGAAGGCCAATTTGATGCAATGCAATTAAGAACCATTCAAGACTGGATTGTTAGAAGGCAATTAATTGGAACGCCTGGTGTTGCTGAAGTAGCAAGTTTTGGCGGTAAATTAAAGCAATACGAAATAGCCGTTAAGCAGGATCAACTGAAAGCCTTTGGTTTAACTATTTCTGATATTTTTACTGCTCTTGAAAAAAATAATCAAAATACCGGAGGAGCTTATATCGAAAAAGGACCGACTGTTTTATACATACGAAGCGAAGGGTTGACGGCTAATTTAGACGACATTAATAAAATTGTGGTAAAGGTGTTGAATAATGGCACGCCCTTATTAATAAGAGACTTAGCGAAAGTTCAATATGGAGCTGCCATAAGATATGGTGCGATGACTTTTAATGATCAAGGGGAAGTAGCAGGTGCCGTTGTAATGATGTTGAAAGGCGAAAATTCATCCTTGGTAGTGAAAAGGGTAAAAGAAAGAATTGCTGAAATACAAAAAATGTTACCTGAAGGAGTGGTCATAGAACCTTTTTTAGACAGAACAAAAATGGTTAACAATGCCATTAAAACAGTGGAGACTAATTTATTGGAAGGAGCTTTAATTGTAATTTTTGTTTTGGTATTTTTCTTAGGCAATTTACGTGCAGGATTAATAGTTTC
>CANETM010000142.1 GCA_947441205.1 Bacteroidota bacterium
CAAATATTTCAATTAATTCTGCCCAAACTGGTATCAGTGTTAACTATGCTGGTTTAGGTGAAACAAGACCAGTGAACTACGGAGTTACTTATATTATTAAATTATAATTAACAACCACTTTATTGATTCATGTAATTCATTTTTTTGAATGTTTTACGGCTTACAATTACGCTCAAACGCACTCCTACCATGAAAAAAGGTATAATTATATTTTTTATAACTTGCTTTTATACGTTTACTTTATTTGCACAATCAAATAGAGGACCACGAATTATACAACCTACTCAAGTTATTAATAGTACTATTCCTAATGGTGGGAATATGAAATTTTCAATGCAAGTGGGTTTGCCGATTTTGGGGATAAATCAACAAACAAATACCAGACTTATTCGTCCATTGGATATTAGAAACCCATGGGACATTTTATATTTAAATAATACTTTTGATAATGATTATTTTACCATTTCAAAAGGCTATTATGGAGATAAAGTGAAAATTGAATGGGAGCTAAGAAATAATACGACAGGTGAAGCGGCAGTGACGGGTATTAAAATTTATAGACGTGTCTATAATTCATTAAATGCAAATAGTTGGGGGCAACCCATTGTTAATTTATCGGCTAGTGCAACAAATTACGAAGACAAATATATTGAAGGTGGTGTTTTATATGAATACAAGGTTTACGCATCAGGTGTAAATGATTTAGAATTAGTTTATAAAAACTTTATTACTGGAATTGGATTTCGAAGCCCTACTGCCATTGTTACAGGTAATATAAACTACAAAGGGGGTAATCCTGTTAAAGATGTTATTTTAGTTGCTACATCAAATGGAGGAAATAACAGTATTAATAAAGCAATTAAAGTTCCAGCCGCAAGTTTTGTTGAAATTTTAAATTCAACACCAAACACCATTGATACAGCTGCAAGTTTGCAAGCTTGGGTTAAACCTTTTGCAGCCTATACAAACGATAATGGAGCTGCTATAAACATGTTTAAAATATACAATACTTTAAATAGCAATACTTTTATAAATGCTTCCATCAATTATAAAGCAACAAGTAAAATAATTGAAGTAAATATAGGCGAAACATTATTTAAACTTAAAAACTATTATCCTTCAGGTAATACCAATACAAGAGGGGATGATGAACTTTTACCTGTATCAGAATTTAATAATCGATTCACACATTTTTCAGCAGTACTTACTAACGGTAAAGTTCCTACTTTATATATAAATGGTCGTCCAATTAGTGTAAGGTATGGTAATGATACTGACTCCATAACGAGAGCTTCAAAGGATACATCTTATATTTCGCCCTACTTTAATGTTGAGATTTCAAATGCACAAAATATTTCAACTGTTATTTCAAACAATTGGGATAATGTTCGAGTTGGTGGTGGTAATACTGCTATCATTGATGAAATTAGAGTATGGAGAAAGGCTTTAGATACATCAACCATTAGAACAGATTTCAAGCGATATATTAGCGGCAATAACACTAATTTAATAAGCTATTTAAATGCAAATGAAGGAACGGGTAGTTATGCATATGACCTTTCAAAAAATGGCTTTGATTATAATGACAACAATGGAAAATTAGATCAAAATATAACTTGGGTATCAGGTTTTGGCAATGCTCCAGCTTCTGATCAATTAGGCATTTTAGGGGTGACGGATGCAAAAGGTAATTATGAAATTACAAATATCCCTTACACAGGTGTTGGAGAATCCTATACCATCACGCCAATGTATGGCCAACATAAATTTGAATCAAGACAACAATTAGTATACTTAGGTCAAGGTTCGGAAGTGGCCAATAAAATTGATTTTATCGACGTTTCGTCTTTTAGTTTTAAAGGTGTGGTAATGTATGATAGCCGAGGTGTGTTTCCTTCCTTTGTTGATGTTAATAAATTAGATCATCCTGATAATAAGTTTCAAAACTTTACGGATGGTGATCAGTATGTAACTTCGCCAATTGTGGATGAAGGATATAATTATTATCAAAAAGGAAGTAATAAATATAAGAAAGGGGAGTTTTGGTTAAATAATGCGGGCACACCAACCACAACAGACGATTATTTAGAAAGGTATGCAAGAATTTATGTGAAAGGAGCCAATGTTTATGTTGACGGCAGTATTATGTTGGATGAAAATAATATGCCAGTAGTAACTGACGATGAAGGATTTTTTGATGTGAGTGTACCAATTGGGAATCACTATGTGACTGTTAAAAAGGATGGGCATAATTTTTTATATAGTGGACGTTTTCCTGGTACACCTAGCACTTTCAAGGAGTTTTTTGAAAATTCCGAAGAGCCTGTTGTATTTGTGGATACAACCAAGGTAACCATTGCTGGTAAAGTAGTTGGAGGTGCGATTGAAGCGGCTAAGAAAATTGGGTTTGGTAAAAATGGCTTTGTAACAAAAACAATTGAAGATTCTGCTTCAGGTCAAAATAAGGTAATTGAAATAAGTGCCAAAAATAATATTGGTATTGCTAAGTTAGTTGTAGGGTATAAACCAAATGGAGCTGATGCTACAAGTTACACGAAAACAACATTTAGTACCAATAAATATTCAGGTGAATATGTGGTAAAAGTTTTGCCTTTGCTTTATGAATTAAAGTCTGAAAATTTGAGTTTGAATACAAACAATTCAATTTCAATAATCCCAGCAAACACTGCTGAGACATTAGACTTCTCAACTATTCCTGCACTTACCACTCCTGTATTTAAATACAAGGAGTTTGCCAATGCCGATTCGGTTATTTATGCAACTGGCACACCTTATCATTTTGAAAAAAGTTATATTTATAGGTCAACACCGGTGTTGCAAGTACTGAAACAAACTTCGGATCAATCCATTAATGTGAATGGAGTTGATATTCCTATCGCTGTTAAACCTGATACTTTAGTTTATACTCAGTTTTCAACCTATCAAATTAAATTAAAAAGGTACGAGCGTTATCAAAACTTTGATACTGCTAATAAAATATTTGACGTGCCTGTTGCGGACGGTCAATTAATGGAAACAAACAATTTGGCAATTCTAGGATCTTCAACTGTAACCATTGACACTGCCGATGAAAGTATTTTATATTATGCCTTTAAAGCGGGGTTACCTAATATCGCTCGTCCATTTACAAAAAATATTTCATTACGATATCGTGTAAATGGCATTGACTATCCGGTGGTTGGATTAAAATCACAGGGCATTATTTTAGGGGGTGCTTCCGATGGTAGTCAAACCTTTGTAACACAGGCGCCTGACTTCCCTGCCATAATTTTAAGAGATCCTCCAGGTAGTAATAGTTCGGCTCAAATTACACAAGGAACAAGCTTTACAGTGAATTCAGGTTATGCGCTTTCTAATTCCGTTTCAGCTGAAAAAAATGTCATTACCAATATAGGGTTTAAGACAACTATATCTGGGGGCATCGTTCCAATTCCTGAAACAGAAATTGAAGTGGAAAGCAATACCGACGTGGGAACTTCCTTAAAAGTTTCATCAAAAGATGGTAAAACAGTAAATAATACATACACATTTAATAAAACCATTTCAACCAGTGATCAAACTGATTTTGTTGGATCAGATGGTGACTTGTATATTGGTAATTCTAAAAATATTTACTACGGTTCATATGATAATGTGCATCCAACCGCAACAGTTCCTTTGGTAGTTAGCGGAGGACAAACAGTTCCAATGGATACTTCTAATTATATAAATATTGGTGCTAATGACAAACCAATTTATGTGAGTAAGCAAAAGGCATTGAGTTTTGTGGAGAAACCTACTAGCACTTTCTTCATGTATTCTCAAAAACATATTCTGTCAATTTTAATTCCTGAGTATATAACTTTTATTAATACTAGTTTAAATAGTGGAAGTCCTGATACAACAAAAATAAAACAGTATAGAGAGCAAATCAGAATTTGGCGTGCAGTGATTTTAGATAATGAAAAGAAAAAATATTTAGCTAAAAATTACCGAACAAGATACAAAGCTAGCATTTCATCTGCAGGTGATAGGTTCTCTAGTGAAATTAAAAAAGGGTATAGTGATAATATTGATATTGTTGGTAAAGCCATAGTAGATTCTAAATTATCTTATACCGATTCAATTAGAAGTAGATTAGCTAGTAATTTTGAGAAAAATATTTCATTTGATGCCGGATTAGGTCAATATGATGAAAGTGTTGAAACAGTTGTATTGACTTCATCTGACTTTACATATGACGTTAACTTTGCAGTTAGTGTTGAGCAGGAACTTGGTGCAAAAATTAATGGTGCTGGAGCAACTTTAAAAGTGAAAGGATCTTTTGATCTTGAAGGAGGATTATCATTAACGCAAGAAAATGCAAAATCTACCAATATTAGCTATACTATTAAGGATAATGATAACTCCAATTATTTGAGTGTTGACGTTATTAATGCATTTGATGGTAACGGTCCAATTTTCTCAACTTTGGGTGGTAGAACCTCTTGTCCTTATGAAGGCAGTGAAACTTCTAAGTTTTTCCCTGAAAGTAAGTTCAAAAATTATTTTGATGCTTATTTCTCCATTCAGGACGCGATTAGTGCAATTAATACTGAATTTTACAATCCTTTAACACCTGTATCCCGCA
>CANETM010000143.1 GCA_947441205.1 Bacteroidota bacterium
AAAAAGCCTCGTTTTTTCTCTTCCCATTTTGGAGCAATACTTGCTATGTCAATTTGCTTAGGTATTTGAAAGTAAAAACTAGCTTGTGTAATAAAGTCTTGTAATAATTGACAGCGTTCTTTTACGAGGCCAACGACTTTTACTAAATAATCATTTTCGTGAATTTCAATATCAGCTTCGTCAAAATATGGTCTAACCAAGGCTGCTAACTTTTCATTATCCATTTTTTTAATCCACTCTCCATTATACCATTTAGCTTTTTCATAATCGAATTTTGCGCCACCTTTATGCACACGATCCATGGAGAACTTTTCAATTAATTCATCCAATGAAAAAATTTCTTGATCGGTTCCATCATTCCAACCCAACATAGCTAGTAAATTAACAAAGGCTTCAGGTAAGAAACCTCTTTCTTTAAAACCTATTGTCGTAGTGTTCGTGTTAGGGTCGGTCCAATCCATTCCAAATACGGGGAATCCTAATCTTTCACCATCACGCTTACTTAGCTTTCCATTCCCATCTGGCTTTAAAATTAAAGGCAAGTGAGCCCATTTTGGCATTTGATCTATACCAAATAAATATTTCCATAATAATACATGCACCGGTGCACTTGGAAGCCATTCTTCACCCCTGAATGCATGCGTAATTTTCATTAAATGATCATCTACAACAACGGCCAAATGATAGGTTGGCATTCCATCAGCTTTTAATAAAACCTTATCATCTACCATATTGGTATCAAAACTCACATGACCTCGAATAATATCCTCCAAACTCACTTCTTCGTTTTCAGGAACCTTTATACGAATAACATGAGGTGTATTTTTATTTAATAATTCAGCAACTTTATCAGCAGGCATTGAAATGGAATTTTTCATTTCCATTCTGTGTGCTAGACTGTATTGAAAATTGGGGATTTCTTTTCTTTTAGTATCCAAATCCGCTGGGGTGTCAAATGCATAATAAGCATTTCCTTGCGCGATTAATTTGTCGGCATATTCTTTATACATTGCCTTTCTTTCACTTTGACGATAGGGGCCATAAGCTCCACCATGTAAAGGACTTTCATCAGGCACTAATCCACACCATGCCAATGTATCTTGAATGTATTGTTCGGCACCTGGTACAAAACGGGTTTGATCCGTATCCTCAATTCTTAAAATAAAGTCTCCTTTATGATGCTTTGCAAATAAATAATTAAACAATACTGTTCGAACGCCACCTAGGTGTAATCCACCCGCTGGAGACGGAGCAAATCTCACTCTTACCTTTGAATCCATACTTTTAAATCATTTACACAAAGATAATATTCAAATGGGCAATAGAACTATTTATCTTTGGGTATGTATTTAATTAAAACACCTTTTTGGTTACGCGCAATTTATTCCAATTGTACTTGGAAAATGCCTGCTAAAGACAAGGTGATTTATTTGACTTTTGACGATGGTCCAGATCCAGAAGCGACCCCTTTTGTTTTAGCAACTTTGAAAAAATTTAATGCTAAAGCAACTTTTTTTTGCATTGGAAATAATGTACTTAAGCATCCCAATATTTATGAGGCAGTTTTAAAGGATGGCCATAGGGTAGGGAATCATACTTATGACCATTTAAATGGATGGGAAACAGACAATCACCTTTATATCGAAAATATAAAGGATGCCATTAACATGATTGAAAGTAATTTATTTAGACCTCCCTATGGACGAATCAAAAAGAGCCAAATTAAATTATTAAAGCAAGCTGATAATTTGCCTAATCAAATAATTATGTGGGATGTATTGAGTGGAGATTTTGATATAAAAATTGACGGAGAAACTTGCGCGCGTAATATTATCAAAAATACAGTGCCAGGTTCCATCATTGTATTTCATGATAGTCAAAAAGCTTGGGATCGTATGACTATTGCTTTGCCAATCGTATTGGAGTATTTTTCGAATCTTGGCTATCGAATGGAGCTTATTCCTTAATTATTATATAGAAATTAAGTGAAAAAAAGGCCAAGGTAGAAACCTCGGCCTGTATAATCCGTACCCTATAAAAAACAAAAAGATAAAGTCTGTACTAATAAGACCTATCGTCCGTTGTTTAAACGATTAAATAAATGGTTTTAGTATGTAAGCTGGAAAAAATATCTTTTTTTTGTATACTCAATTCATAATTATGCGCTTTATTGATACCCATACACATATATACGACGAATCATTGCTTCCTGAATTTGATACAATTTTAAATAATGCAATATCAAATGGTATCGATAAAATGATTATGCCAGGAATTGATAGTTCCTGTATTAATGATATGTTATTGCTGGAATCAAAATACCCTGATCATTGTATTGCGATGATGGGTTTACATCCTTGTTATGTGAAAGAAAATTATGAGCAAGAATTAGAAATTGTAGCGGGATGGTTGGCAAAAAGAAAATTTGTTGCCATTGGAGAAATTGGTTTGGACTTTTATTGGGATAATAATTTTACTACACAACAATATAAAGCCTTTGAAATACAAATGCAATGGGCAATTGATTATAAAACACCCATTGTTATTCATACGCGCAACGCGATGGGAGAAACAATCGAAGCGGTGAAGCCTTTTGCTAAAAAAGGATTAAGAGGAGCTTTTCATTGTTTTAGTGGAAGCAAGGAGTCGGCGCAACAAATTATAGAGATGGGATTTTATTTGGGATTAGGAGGAGTGCTTACTTATAAAAATGCAGGAGTCGCTGAAGCGATTAAAGACATTCCAATAGAGTGGTTATTTTTAGAAACAGATGCTCCTTATTTGCCGCCGGTTCCTTACAGAGGTAAAAGAAATGAGCCTGCATTTATGATTGAGGTTGCTAAAAAATTAGCAGAAATTAAACAAGTTCCTTTACATGAAATTGCAGCCATAACAACTGCTAATGCCGAAAGGTTATTTGGGATTTAACTATTTAATAAACACTGATTATTCGAAAATAAAATTATTGCAATAGTTGTTCATGTCGTCTCTGTTTTGATATTTTTCAAAACTAAAATCAGCTAATGGTAATTGATTCGTTCCATGAATGATGCTTCCATGATATCCTAATTGCTTTAAAAAATCAAAAGTTGCTAATACTTGTTCCTTACCAACATGTGCGGCTTCAATTTCAACAATAATTTTTGGTTTGTGTTTTTGTAAGGTTTGGATCGCACCTTTGAAAACTTTTAATTCATTTCCTTCAACATCTATTTTAAAAACATTAGGTTTTAATTGGTGCTTTTCACAATAATGATCCACCGTCATGGTTGAAACAGTCTCCGTTTTTGCTACCGTTCCTAAAGTATGTTGGTCAAAAATAGTTGCACTAGGTGATGAGTTATCACCTGTCACATTGGTTGGGATAAATAGGGTAGCGGTTGCATCACTGTCTGACAACGCAATATTGTTAATGGTTACATTATCCCAACCCATGATAGGTTTCATTTTTACTAAGTAGTTATATAAAAATGATTGAGGTTCAAAAGCATGAATCTGACCATCTTTACCCACATTTTTTTGCATAAAATATAAGTACCCACCTTTGTGCGCGCCAATATCTAAAACAGTGTTTCCTTTTTTTACTGCTTCAATAATATAAGTAATACCACCTTTGTCATCTCTATTCTTATATTTTAAGGCCCTATGTTTAAGCTTGAATTTTTCTATCCAATTCATACGATGTTTTTTGTATAATGCTAAAACTAATTAAAATATTACAAACCCAAAGCCTTTCAAAAGCAAGTATTTGGATTGCCGTCACTTCGTTCCGGCATCCCCAAGTCGAGCTCTTTTACCAAAGCCTTTCAAACAAACACTACATGTTCGTTTGGCTTTTATGTTCCTCGTCTGTTTACGAAAGCGAGCTTTCGACACAGCCTTAAAACATAAAAGCCTATCACTGTGTGATAGGCTTTGCAGAGAGGAAGGGATTCGAACCCTCGATACGTTGCCGTATACACGCTTTCCAAGCGTGCTCCTTAAACCACTCGGACACCTCTCTAAGGGTTGCAAATTTAGTATAACGAGATTGATTAAACTGAAAAACACTAAAATATAAAAGCTGACGCCAATTATAAATTAATTGTACAATTGATAGCTTTACAGTAATGTATTATATTTTATAAATATTTAAAATATTTTTTATATATTTGTTCTATCTATTTCCCCCAAATACGTTCTCATTTATTTCACAATATTTAAATTATGGAGACCAGCAACCATTCAAACGGGGTGTAACTGAAAAACCAAAAGAGTAAGGAAAAACAAAAATGAAAAAATTATTATTATTCGCAATGCTTTTGGCTACTGTTACGATGACATCTTGCAGCAAAAGCGCCTCATCAACATCAACTCCAGCAACACTTACTTTAGTTGGTAAATGGAAACTAGTTGGTTATATTTTCAAGGCAGGGACCACTACTGATTCCTATGTTGGTAAAGCAGCTGATTATGTTGATTTTAAATCAAACGGTACTGCAGAAGCTTTTATTGATGGAGAAACAAGTAATACGCCTTATTCAATTAGCGGTAATAATTTAATTATGGATGGCCAAACCTATACAATCGGATTAGCCGCTACTACAGCTTCGTTGTATTATTCTGCATTAGAAAA
>CANETM010000144.1 GCA_947441205.1 Bacteroidota bacterium
GCCATCGGGATTTTAAAAAAGTAATCAGCCGCTTTTGCTAAATAAGGTTGCACTCCTCGACCTTCATCACCCATAATAATACAAGATGGTACCTTAAAATCTAATTCGTGTACATTTTTATCAGCACGCATTTCGCTAGTAAAAACCTGTATGCCATTTAAATGCAAATCGTCAACCGCTTTTAATAAACTACTAACACGAACTACATGAATGTGCTCCAATGCACCTGCACTGCTTTTAAACGCTTCCTCGTTTAAGGCCCCCACTCCTTTGTCTGGAATGATTAATGCTTGTGCGCCACAACAATGAATACTTCTACTAATGGCTCCAATATTACGCACATCCGTCACCCCATCCAACATCACAAATAAAGGTGTTTCCCCTTTTGCAACCACAAAATCAATAACCTGTTGTAAGTCTAAATATTTTACATTAGAAATAAACGCCAGAACACCTTGGTGATTAGCCTTTGTCATTCCATTTAACTTTTCAATTGGGACTAACTGTACGGGAATTGTATGTTCTCTAGCAAATTGTTTTATTTCGGTTAAACCTTCACCTTGAGCATTTTTTTGAATTAATATTTTTTCAATATTAGCACCAGATTCTAAAGATTCAATTAAAGGTTGGCGACCAATAATAAATTTACGTTCTGTCGTAAAACTAGGACGCGGACTAAATCTCCTTGGTCTATTATTTCTATCCTGCATGGTTCAAAGTTAAAGTTTTATGAGGGTTTTTAGAGCGCTTTCATAAACGACCATTTCAAAATTGCAGCCACCGATATAGAATCCGTGATTTTTCCCTGCATCACCCAATCCACCGCTTGCTTAAATGGCATTTTGATTATTTTTAAATCTTCGGTATCCTCAGGCTCAGCTTTTCCGGCCATCAAATCCTGAGCAACATACACTACCGCCAATTCATCAGATACGGAATTAGACACATGCATTTGTAAAATCTCGGTCCATTTTCCTGCTTCAAAACCAGTTTCTTCTTTTAGTTCTCTTTTAGCAGCTGCTAACCAATCAGTACCCTCAGGACAACCTCCTTCTGGAATTTCCCAACTGTATAAATCCAAAGGGAATCGATATTGTCCAACTAAATAAGTGTTTTCATCACTATCTATTGCAATGACCCCAATAGCAATATTTTTAAAATGTACTTTTCCGTAAATGCCATTGGTGCCTGCTGGAGTAACAACTTTGTATTCAGTTAAACTTATCCATGGGTTCTCGTATTTAACTTCACTACTAATTTTTTTCCAAGGATTTGAATTTTCCAAATTATCGTGTTCATCTATAAATTTTTTTTCCATAACTATTGTTTTCATAAAATAAAAAGCCCGTCCAGATAATTCGGAACGGGCTTTATTTTTAATCACTCAACTATTTTAAACCGAAAGCTTTTTTCACTTTCGCTACATAATCTAATTTTTCCCAGGTAAACAATTCAACTTTCATTGTTTTTGATTTACCATCAGGGCTTGTAAATGTTTTAGTAACTGTTTCGTTCTTGCGACCCATGTGACCATAAGCAGCAGTTTCGCTATACATTGGGGTTCTTAACTTTAATCTTTGTTCAATAAAGTAAGGGCGCATATCAAATACACTTTCTACTAATTTGCCAATTTGACCATCGGTTAATTTTAATTTAGCTGTACCATATGTATTTACGTTGATTGAAGTTGGTTTAGCAACACCAATCGCATAAGATACTTGTACTAATACTTCACTCGCTACACCAGCAGCTACTAAGTTTTTAGCAATATGACGTGTCGCATAAGCAGCCGAACGGTCAACCTTACTTGGATCCTTTCCAGAGAAAGCACCACCACCGTGTGCACCTTTACCACCATAAGTATCCACAATAATTTTACGGCCCGTTAAACCAGTATCTCCGTGAGGACCACCAATTACAAACTTACCTGTAGGGTTAATATGATACTTAATATCCTTATTGAATAACTTAGCGTACTTCTTGTATTTAGCTTTTACTCTTGGGATTAAAATCTCAACAATATCCTTGTTAATTTTAGCTAACATCTTTCCTTCCTTGTCAAAATCATCATGTTGCGTACTCACCACAATCGCGTCGATTCTTACTGGCTCGTTTTTGTCGTTGTACTCTAAAGTCACCTGAGACTTTGCATCAGGACGTAAATATTTAATCGCTTTGTTCTCTCTTCTTAAGGCAGCTAATTCAATTAAAATTTTGTGCGCTAAGTCCAATGCCAAAGGCATATAATCATCGGTCTCATTGGTTGCATAACCAAACATCATACCTTGGTCACCAGCACCTTGCTCCTCTTTCTTTTTTCTATCAACACCTTGGTTGATATCAGCTGATTGTTCGTGGATAGCACTTAATACACCACAGCTATCCGCTTCAAACATATACTCACTCTTTGTGTAACCAATTTTCTTGATTACATCACGAGCAATTGTTTGAACGTCTAAATATGCTTTAGATTTAACCTCACCCGCCAAAATTACTTGACCAGTAGTAACTAAAGTTTCACATGCCACTTTTGATTGTGGATCAAATGCTAAAAAGTTGTCGATTAAAGCGTCAGAAATCTGATCCGCTACTTTGTCTGGATGTCCTTCTGAAACACTCTCAGATGTAAATAAATAAGGCATATTGTATTATTTAGATGTTGGTTGTAAAGTGCAAATATATTAATAAATCGAATTCATTATAAATCAGAATAATAAACCTTTAAACGCATTCTAAACTTTGAATGAGATCCTCCACCAAGTCTTACACGACCTATCGCAGGGCTATTGGCAAAAAAACTTGAAATATAATCATTGCCACTCGATAAATTATAAGGATACTGAGGCACAAACTTGATTGTTTCATTAACAGGTGCAATTAACCTTAGGTCAAAAATGGTATCCTTTCTTGAAACAATACCTTGCATGTATCTACTTAAATCAAAATTATAGGTAGCAACATTGTCATATCCTTGAATTGATTTATAAATCACCTTTCCTCCAAATCGGGCAAATTGTGTCGTATTTTGAGTTCCTTGATAATCATTTGGCACATTCCTAATTAGTTTAAAGGCACTGTCATAAGCTCCTAAAAATAAATAAGATGGTGCCGTCCATTGTGATTCTAAACTACTAGGGGCAGTGACTGGTACTTGCTCTGCAATTAATTCAGCACGATGAATAATTTTATTTGCAAAAGTTTTCAAACCTGGTATTTTAATTTTCACTAAAGTGCCTGGACTGGTTTGAACATAAACTAAAGAGTCCTTAGCGACACCAATATGTTTACTTACCTCTGAACCTGTTCGATTCCGCTTTATAAAATTGGCGTACCCATTGCTATAAATACTGAATTTAAAATAATCAACAATAGTATCTCTAGCTCCAGTAGTTATTGTTGAATTTGTTTTATAATATAAGGCTAGTTTAGTATTTGTATCAGTCAAACTAATTCGCACTAGTACATTATTATTACTAGCCGAATTTGCTGTTAAGGCAAAGCCTGGAAAATATTCTCTGAGAGCTGTATCAGATTTATAAGCAGTTGTGGAATCAAAAGTTTTAAGAAATAAATCGGTAAATGTTTTATTTAACGGAATTCTTATTTGATTTTTTGCAGCTTCAAACCTATTGAATACAGAATCTTGTACACGCGAAAAATTCAGTGTATAAGGATTAGCCATTGATACATCAGATTGTATATTGTATGCTTCAGGATAATTGCTTGCATATAATGTGTCTATATTTAATGGCGTTGATGCACTTATTCTTTTCAAGTTTAAAATTACGGGACTTGAAGAATCACCATAAAACCCTTTATAAGAAAGTATCAAAACAGCAGAATCAACAACTACACTGTCTTTACTTCCTCTTGTAGAATATGGGAAAAAGGATGGCTTTAACTGAAAAAACATGTTAGCCGTTGTTGTACCAAAAAGAGGGTCATTGGTAATACTTCCAACAACATAATCGTCTGACCCATAAAATCTTGTAGAATCCGGACGGTCTGCCGTTTCTGTTTCAACGTCTAAAATAGTATCCTTTGTATTGTATGAATCCATTGAAGGTAATAATCCTAAACCCAATTCAGTAGTACCAATTCGAGTACATGCTGAAAAAAGAAACCCTATAAATAAAGTAACCGAAATACTTCTCACTATATTATTTGCTGCCATGAATTAATTTGTCTTTACTTGCCTGCAAGTTCGTTGTATAAATCTAAATACTCTGTTAAATCGGAATCCCAACCATTGAATGGAACTACTTTTTTACCTTTTACAGTCGAAAACTCAGACACTAATTTTTTCTCTATGATATCTGATCCAAATGTAATTGCATCGGCATAAGTTGCACCACCTCTGAACAGGGCCGCATTATTTAAATCCTTAAATGATTCAAGATCCTTGTCTTTTATATTGACGTTAATTAAGGCTTTTGACATAAAGTCTTTACTTAATTTTTCCTCAAATGTGTTGGCGCCAATCGTGAACACAACTTTTGAATTTGCAAATACAGGCTCTTTTTTAAATGCTGTTTTTATGTATGCGGGTATTAACCCTGTCATCCACCCACTACAATGAATAAGATCAGGAGGCCAACCAA
>CANETM010000145.1 GCA_947441205.1 Bacteroidota bacterium
AATTGGACGAAAAAGGATACAGTTATTCCAAAGGAGCTATTCAATTTCCCCTTGATAAACCATTTCCAATAAAATTAATTCAAGACATTGTAAAGTTTAGAATGAAAGAAGTTGAATTAAACCAATTAGTGAAAACTAAAGTGAAGAAACAAATTACAAAAAATTAGAATTAACTTTTTTAATTTATTATTAATATACAATTGTATAATAGTAAAATAATTATGGATTATCTTTATCTAAATTAAATATACATGTTACCTACAAATTCATATGCAGCAATGTCTGCAACTACTCCATTAGAAGCATACTCCTTTAATCGTCGTGCGGTTGGAAAAAGTGATGTCCAAATTGAAATTTTGTATTGTGGTGTATGTCATAGTGATTTGCACCAAGCAAAAAATGAGTGGGGCGGTTCCATTTATCCAATGGTACCTGGACATGAAATTGTTGGTAAAGTAATAAGTGTGGGTAGTGATGTTACAAAATTTAAAGTAGGTGACTTAGCGGGTGTTGGTGTTATGGTTGATAGCTGTAAACATTGTGCTAGCTGTAATCAGGATTTAGAAAACTATTGTGAGGAAGGTATGACGGGTACTTATAATGCCAAAGAAAGAGATGGTTCTGGTATTACCATGGGAGGATACTCCACTCAAATTGTTGTCAACGACCACTATGTGTTTCATATTTCTGAAAAATTAAATTTACCAGCAGTTGCTCCATTACTTTGTGCAGGTATTACTACCTATTCACCGTTGGTTTTTGCAGGGGTGAAAAAAGGTATGAAAGTAGCTATCGTAGGATTAGGTGGCCTTGGTCATATGGGTGTTAAATTTGCAGTTTCATTTGGTGCAGAGGTAACTGTTATAAGTACTTCACCCAATAAAGAAGCCGATGCTAAAAAATTAGGTGCAACTCACTTTTTAATAAGTACGAATGAGGAGGCTATGAAAAAACACAATAACTACTTTGATGTTATTTTAGATGCTATTTCAGCTAATCATGATTATACACAGTATTTAAATTTATTGGCATTAAATGGAAAATTAATGGTGGTAGGTTTACCTACAGAAACACCAAAAGTGAGTCCTTTTTCATTAGTAACAAATCGACGAAGCGTGATTGGTTCATGTATTGGCGGAATGAAAGAAACACAGGAAATGTTAGACTATTGTGCCGAACACAATATTGTTTCCGACATTGAAATCATACCTATGCATAACATTAACGAAGCGTATGATAGGATGTTAAAAGGTGATGTCAAATACCGATTTGTTATTGACCTAGCAAGTATCAAAGCTTAATATAATGCTAATTGTAAATTTAGCATTACCCTACTGCAGTATTAACTTTTACATTATAAAAAAACCGACCCAAAAAGGTCGGTTTTTTTTATTTTAAAATATCTTGAATAATTAGCAAGTGATGATGGGTATGTATCCCTAAAAATTTTATGGTTTCCGGGGCATTCAAACTCCCAAAAATAGGATGAGAGAAATGATTATTTTTTTCACAATTTTGTAATTCAACGATGGCCGTTTTCGTTTTAAGAATACTTTCTTCCAAATGAGTTGTAGTAATATTTTCAATGGGCATTACAACTTCAGGCGCTTTAGCACGACCTCTTGGAAATTTGCCTATTAAAATAACAAATATTTTTTTGAAATTAAACTTTGCCTGAAACTTTTTGGGGTCAGACTTTTTCAATGTTTCAGTAATTTTTATAATCACTAAACAGCTATGTTCAATATGCCAGCCAATGTTTGCATTTGAAACGTCCTTATTAACCTTATCGGCATTGGGTATTTGCAATGCAAGTTGTTCAACTAAATTTAATAATTTCTTCATAACACTAGATGATAGTTCTTCATAAGATTTTTTATACTCTTGATTATTAAAATCTATATGTCAAACCAATTTTAATTAAGTAGTCTTTTTAGGTGGTAATGCAAAGGCTTTTGCTTCATGCTCAAATTGACCGTTATGAGCGCCATCACAGAATGGTTTGTTTTTACTTAAGCCACAACGACAAAGTCCAACCACTTCACGGCCAGCTAGGTCGTATTGATTTCCTTCTCTATCTACAATGGTAAAATCGCCTTCAACTTTTAAAGAACCATTATTGTTAATTGTAATTTTTGTTGCCATAATTTTATTTTATATCCTAAAAATAAGTGATTACTATGAATTAAGCGATTAGTTTCGGTTTATTTTGATTGTTTTTTCAATCCACTCTCCGGTTACCGTTACGCCAGTCACTTTAATTGAATAAGGGCTTTGACTATCCGTTGTGTAAAAACTAATATTGGCCTTCCCATTAGGATTTGTATAAACATGCCCATTCCAATAAACAGTTGATCTTGTATCTTGTAAAACACTTGACTTAACAAACAAATCCTCATAATCAGGCGCTGTAAAATTTGGAGCTAAATGATAGGATTTTGAATTGTATTGTATTGTCCCATAATTTTCAATATGATTTCTAAAATTAGAAATTCGATGCGTATTAATGATAATAACTCCATTACTTGATCTAGCTCCATAAAATGCGGCTTCTGGACCTTTTAAAACTTCAATAAAATCAATGATATCTGTTGGAATTTTTGAAATTTCCGCTAATACAGGACTTGATTCCATTTGCATACTTGAATCCGTAAAACCTACAGGGCCATTACCACCTGCAACCATGATACCATCTACAATTAATAATGGCTCATCCTTAGCACTTAAGGTAAATGACATTGCGCCTCCCACAGTTAAATAGCCCCCTCTTAAACGTAAACCAGGTATCATTAACATAGCATTACTTGCACTAAGACCACTCATTAGTTGTAAATTTTCACCAGTAATTATTTGCGAAAAATTACTTACTCGTTTAGACGTATTATAACTTTTTGATTTGATAGAGCTTTTTACAATTACATCCTTCAGCCATTCTTTTCCAGTTCTAACAAATGACTTATCCAATTTTAAGGCTCTATACTTAACAACTAATTCTGTTTGCTGAGGTGTTATTTTATTTTTTAAATCTACGGGGGTAGTAATTTTAGGAAATATAGATTGAAGGTCAACTTCAATTTTGTCATTAACTACAATTCCTTTTTGGTTACTTACTTGAATAGTGAATGGAATGGTATCATAATGTAATGGAATTTTGAAATTAAATTTTCCTTCCATATTAGTGGTATCCGTATCAAATAAACTAATTTTTTTGTTGGTATATAAGGTAACAATTCTATTAGGTATAGGTTGTTTCTTCCGATTTGAAATTTTTCCATTTATAGTTTCAAATTCAACTTCATCATTATCCTTATTTAAAGATGAAATGTTTTGATTGATTTGTTGAACGTATTTGCCTGCATAAATAGGATCGCTCGTTAACATGATTAAATCATTTAATACAGGATTAGTATCAGATAAGGCCACAATTGGACCATTTTCATAAATAGGCTCTTTAACAATACTATCATCGGTTACAGCGATAGATAATGCAGAAAACATGGGGTGAAATACCGAATCACCGACATATAATTGCATATTTACTTTTTCCCTTGCATTATAATTTAGCTTATCTGTAATTACTTTTAAGTTGCCATTTGGTTTAGCGATATATATTCCTCTTTCACTTACTATTTTATGTTCATCATTCAGTAGTAATAATTTTGCCTCGCCAGCCGGAAAAAATTGCTTAGGTATATTTAATTCATACATATCCTTACCAACACCAATAAAACAAATGCTGTCCTTGCTTAAGCCAATTAAATAGGAGGATACTCCTTTTTTGTACAATGAATCACCTTGTGAAATAACTACTTTGTAATTTGTTTTTGTCTCTTGTTTGATTGCAATTTGGCTGCCATCATGTTGTATTTTGGGCAATGAATAATACAAAGTTTTATTAGGCAACTGAATATGAGCTATGTATGTTTTATGTTGGCCAACGTAAAAGTTAAACTTGCCTAAACCAGTCAATGAGTCAGTATTAAACCATGTTATCACCGAACTATCGGCATTATCAGCAACATACCCTTTTACGCCAATAGGCTTTCCTTTACTATTAATGGCTTTTATACCAAAGTGCGTATTTATGCCTGATATAACAGATGCTCCTTCGGGGAAAAATGAAATAATTGGATTTTCATTACTACTTGCAATGTCAATTTTATTTAATTTTTCGATTTTTAATTTTGAATTATATCTTGGATTAACAATATAAATGGGTTTTACAAAAATAGAGTTCAAATTGGTTTTTAACATTGTGCTCGTGTAGGCTCTAATCCAATAGTGTCCTTCAGCAATAGAATCAGATAATCGCAAGTATCCTTCCGTTTTTTCAGAAGGAATATTTAATAACATTTGAGATACGACAGTATCTCTTTCATCAACAATATCAATGTATAGGTTTTTACTATGGGAATAAAATTTATTAGAAACATTATTGAATACCCAAGCCTTTAGCCACATATCCTCACCTGCGGTGTAATACCATTTATTAGTTTGTACAACTATTTTTTCGG
>CANETM010000146.1 GCA_947441205.1 Bacteroidota bacterium
AAGGCGCTGGAAGTATTTTGCTTCAAGAGTTTGAAAGGTTAGCAAAAACAGATGGTGTTCAAAAAATTTCGTTATCTGTTAAGACTATAAATTTACAAGCAATCAGGGCTTACACCAAAAACGGTTGGATCACTGGAAATAATGATGAAGATTCCTTAAATATGTATAAAGAATTATGAACATACCTTTTTCACCACCATATATCGATCAAGATATTATCAATGAAGTAAATGATTCATTGAATTCTGGTTGGATAACAACAGGACCTAAAGTGAAAGCTTTGGAAGAAGAAATAAAAAAATTGACCAAAGTACCTCAAGCTTTATGTGTTAACTCTTGGACATCTGGTGCCATATTAATGCTCAAATGGTTTGGAATTGGCCCTGGAGATGAAGTAATAATTCCTGCCTATACTTATAGTGCTACCGCTTTGTCGGTTTTACAATGTGGCGCAAAACCTATTATGGTTGACATAACAGATGATTTTACAATTGATGTCATTAAAATAAAAGCAGCAATTACAAGTAACACCAAAGTTATTATGCCAGTGGATATAGCAGGATGGCCTTGTGATTATGCAGCTATTAACGAATTAGTTCAAAATAAAGATATAGTTGCTGTTTTTAAACCCAATCATAAAAATCAAGAAAAATTAGGTAGAATTTTAGTGATTTCAGATGCAGCACATTCAATTGGTGCAAAAGTGAATGAAATTGAAACAGGTTTACTAACTGATATTACCATTTTTTCGTTACATGCTGTTAAAAATGTAACCACTGCAGAGGGTGGGGTAATTTGTATAAATTTGCCTAATTCCTTCAATAATGAAGAAGAATATGCTTACTTGCGAATGATGACATTAAATGGCCAAACAAAAGATGCATTTACTAAAAGTAAAGCTGGTGGTTGGAGATATGATATCATTGATTTGGGACTAAAGATTAACATGCCTGATGTTTGTGCTGCCATTGGTTTAGCACAAATAAAAAAATATGATCGCAATTTATTGTTGGAAAGAAAAAGAGTGTTTTATCAATATTCCCAAGCTTTTTCAAATTATAATTGGGCAATTACACCTCCACAAGATACTGAAACCATACAATCTTCTTATCATTTATATGCTTTGAGAATTACGGATATTTCAGAATCAGAAAGAGATTTAATCATTGACGAAATAGCTAAAACAGGTGTTGCTGTAAATGTGCATTTTATACCTATGCCAATGCTTACCCTATTCAAAAATTTGGGATACAAAATGGAAGACTATCCAAATACTTATAAGAATTATGCTTGTGAAATTTCATTACCTATTTATCCTCAATTAACAGAAGAACAAGTTAAGTATATAGTTTCATCAGTTGTAAATTCATATCAAGCTGTTAAATTAAATGTTACGAATTCTTGATTTTGTTTTTTCACTTTTAGGGCTAATAATACTTAGCCCTTTTTTTTTGTTTTTGGCTATTTGGATAAAATTGGATTCCTATGGTTCAGTATTTTATTTTCAAAAAAGAGTTGGTAGAAATAACATAGAATTTGGATTGTATAAATTCAGATCTATGAAAACGGATGCAGACAAACTAGGATTATTAACTGTTGGTGGTAGAGATCCAAGAATTACTAATTCTGGGTATTTTATAAGAAAATATAAATTAGACGAATTACCTCAATTATTCAATGTATTAATTGGTGATATGAGTTTAGTTGGACCTAGACCCGAAGTAAGAAAGTATGTTAACTATTATTCTACTAAACAATTAGAAATACTAAATATTAGGCCTGGAATTACCGATTTAGCATCCATAAAATACAAAAATGAAAATGAAATATTAGGAAAATCTATTGATCCTGAAAAAACTTACATAGAAGAAATTATGCCACATAAATTGCAACTGAATAGAGAATTTATTGAAAACCCGACAATAATTAAGTATTTTACAATCATATTCAGAACAATTTTTTAAATTAAACCATCAAATGAAAGTAATAAAATTCGCCATCATTGGCTTTGGACATATAGGAAAACGTCATGCCACCATTGCCAATGAATACCCTAACGCTAAAGTGGTAGCAGTTGTTGATACAAACCCAGAATCACCAAAGCATGAATTATTCCCAAAAGATGCTATTTTTTTTAACAATATAGATGATTTTTTAGCAGCTAAAATTGAAGCAGATATTGTAAACATAGCAACACCAAACGGTTTCCATTGCCCATATGCATTAAAGGCTTTAGAAGCAGGATATCATGTGGTCATTGAGAAACCAATGGGCTTAACCAAAGCAGAATGTGAAGCTGTTATTTTTAAATCGTTACAAATGAGCAAGCAAGTATTTGTAGTGAAACAAAACAGATATAGTCCTCCAAGCAAATGGATGAAAGAGATTGTTAGCAATGGAACAATTGGTGAAGTTTTAACCGTACAAGTAAATTGTTACTGGAATAGAGATGACAGGTATTACAAAGCTAGTGGTTGGAAAGGAACGCTTGCATTAGATGGTGGTACATTATTTACTCAATTTAGCCATTTCATAGATATTATGTATTGGGTATTTGGAGATATCAAAAACATAAAAGCTACTTTTGCCGATTTTAACCATGCCAATAACACAGAATTTGAAGACAGTGGATTAATAAATTTTGAATTTGTAAATGGTGGAATGGGATGTATTAACTTTTCTACTTCAGTTTGGGATACCAATATGGAAAGTAGTATTACGGTAGTAGGTTCAAAAGGAAGTTTTAAAGTAGGTGGTCAATACATGAATTTAGTAGAGTATTGCCATATAGAAAATTATACAATGCTTGAACTCCCTCCTACCAATGCGCCCAACGATTATGGACCATTTAAAGGAAGTGCTGCCAATCACCATTTTGTAATTGAAAATGTAGTAAATACACTCAACGGAAGAGATACTATAACTGCAAACGCTTTAGAAGGCTTAAAAGTAGTAGACATCATAGAAAGAATTTATGAAACACGTGAACTTAAAAAGTTAAAGGAGAAAAGCAATGGCTAATTATTTTGCTCACGAAACAGTAATCATTGACGAAGGCTGTAACATTGGAAACGATGTTAAAATATGGCATTTTTCACATGTAATGTCAAACTGTATTATTGGCGACAAATGTAATATTGGACAAAACGTAGTGATTTCACCCGAAGTTATCTTAGGAAAAAATGTTAAAATTCAAAACAATGTTTCTATTTACACTGGTGTAATTTGCGAAGATGATGTTTTTCTAGGACCAAGCATGGTTTTTACCAATGTGATCAATCCTAGAAGCGCTGTTAACAGAAAAAACGAATATGCTAAAACCATAGTAAAAAAAGGTGCCAGCATTGGTGCAAATGCCACTATTGTTTGCGGACATGATATTGGTGAATTTGCATTCATAGGAGCTGGTGCAGTTGTTACAAAAACAATTCCTGCTTATGCATTAGTGGTCGGAAATCCTGCTAAACAAATAGGTTGGGTGAGTGAGTATGGTCACAGGTTGAATTTTGATGAAAATGGAATAGCCATTTGTCCAGAGACCGGTCAAGAATATTTGAATTCAAATAATCAAGTGAAACGAATAAAATAAAATTTTATCATCAAAAAGTAAGAAGTATGGAAATACAAATGGTTGACTTAAAACGTCAGTACCAGAAAATCAAAAGTGAAGTTGATAAAGGAATTCAAGAAGTAATCAATAATACCGAATTCATCAAGGGTCCACAAATCAAAAAATTTGAAAAAGACTTACAGGAAGCACTCAATGTAAATCATGTTATTGCATGTGCCAACGGAACCGATGCTTTACAGATTGCCATGATGGTCTTGGGTCTGAAGCCCGGTGATGAAGTATTATTGCCGGTATTTACCTATGTTGCTACAGCGGAAGTCATTGCCTTGTTGGGTCTGACCCCCGTAATGATAGATGTTGATCCGGATACCTTTTGTATTGACGTTGAATTAATTGAATCAAAAATTTCAAGGCAAACCAAAGCCATTGTACCTGTGCATTTGTTTGGGCAATGTGCCAATATGGATGAAATACTGAGAATAGCGGAGAAACACAAATTGTTTGTTATTGAAGATACTGCGCAAGCCATTGGTGCCAAATATACTTTTAAAGATGGATCAGTGATGGGAGCGGGTTGTATGGGAACGATTGGAACAACAAGTTTTTTCCCCAGTAAAAATTTGGGTTGTTACGGTGACGGAGGGGCATTGATGACCAATAATGACGCCTTGGCTGCGAATATTAGGGTGATTTGCAATCACGGTCAAAGGGTACAATACGTGCACGATCATATCGGCGTGAACAGTAGGTTAGACAGTATTCAAGCGGCCGTATTAAACGCCAAATTACCACACTTAAGTGAGTACGAGTCAGCCAGGAATCAAGCGGCTCAATGGTATGATGATTTTTTATGCAATCATGGTAATTTGATTATTCCCAAAAGAACCCCCAATTCCACACACGTTTTTCATCAATATACGCTCCAAATTATAGGCAAAAGC
>CANETM010000147.1 GCA_947441205.1 Bacteroidota bacterium
AATTCCAAAGGATCCACAGGATGATAAAAATGCAATTATAGAATTACGCGCAGGAACAGGTGGTGATGAAGCCAGTTTATTTGTTGGTGATTTATTAGGAATGTATACAAGATATTGTCAAAAGAAAGGTTGGAAAGTTGCTTTGATTGGAGAAAGTGAAGGATCGGTAGGTGGGTACAAGGAAGTTATATTAGAAGTTTCAGGGGAAGATGTTTATGGTACATTGAAATTTGAAAGTGGTGTGCATCGTGTACAACGTGTACCAAGTACGGAGACACAAGGCAGAGTGCATACTTCGGCAGCAACTGTTGCCGTAATGCCTGAAGCAGAAGAAGTGGATTTTGTGTTGAATCCTGCTGATGTGAAAATGGAAACATCTAGAAGTGGTGGTGCAGGAGGTCAAAATGTAAACAAGGTCGAGACCAAAGTAATGTTAACGCATATACCAACGGGTACCGTTATAATTTGTCAAACAGAACGTTCACAGTTAGGCAACCGTGAGAAAGCAATGGGTATGTTGCGTACAAAATTATTTGAAGAGCAGGTTCGCAAACAAGAAGATGAAATTTCAAGACATCGTAAAACTTTGGTAAGTACTGGAGATAGAAGTGCCAAAATTAGAACTTATAACTGGCCACAGGGGCGTGTTACAGACCACCGTGTAAATGTAACTTCTTATAATTTAGACGCTGTAGTAAATGGAGAGATCGAAGAATTTATTGAAGCATTACAAATGGCAGAGAACGCAGAAAAAATGTTGGTTCAGAATTAAAAAAGTAAGATTTTTATTTAGCTAGGCATTGTTCCCATTGCCATGCTGTTTGCATCATTTCATCTAGCCCGTATTTGCAGTTCCATCCTAATTGTTTCACTGCTTTATCATTGTTTGCATAAATAGAAACAATATCGCCTGTTCGACGTGGTCCAATTTCATAATTTAATTTTACGCCACTTACTTTTTCAAATGCATGAATGGCTTCCAAAACAGTGATACCATTGCCAGTCCCAAGGTTAAATACTTCACAAGATTTTTCAGTATTATTTTTTATGGAGAATTGCAATGCTAAAGTATGTGCATGTGCAATATCGCAAACATGAATATAGTCTCTAATGCAACTACCATCACGTGTATCATAATCATTTCCATGAACCTGCATGGCAGGTAATTTTCCAATGGCAGTTTGTGTTATTGCAGGCACTAAATTTTGTGGACGTCCAATAGGTAGCTCACCAATTGCAGTACTTGGATGCGCACCAACTGGGTTAAAGTACCTTAATAGTATTGTTGATAATGGATAAGCATTTGAGGCATCCCTTACAATTGTTTCACCCATTTGTTTTGTAGCACCATAAGGAGATGCAGCCATTTGTAATGGGGTATTTTCGGTAACAGGGATACTATCGGGATTGCCATACACTGTACAAGAGGAAGAAAAAATAAAGTGTTTCACCTTATATTGAACTGCCATTTGTAATAAAGTTACCAATGAGCCAATATTGTTATCGTAATAATCAAGTGGTTTTTCAACTGATTCTCCAACAGCCTTGTATGCTGCAAAATGTATAATGCCGGTGATATTAGGATTCTCTTTAAAAATTAGTTCAGTTTCATTTTTATCGGTCAAGTCAAAACTGTAGTTTTTTATTTTTTTACCTGTTATTTTTTCAACACCTAGCAATGAACTCTCAGATGCTCTAGATAAATTATCAGCAGAAATTACATCAAATCCATTCTCCATTAAATCCACAAGGGTATGTGCACCAATATACCCACAACCCCCAGTTACTAATATAGTTTGCATTAAAATTATTTAGGATACAAAGAAACGAAAAAACAATAACAAAAAGCATTAAGGCTTGGCAGACAAGGTAAATCCGATAGTAGTACCTACATTAATTTTGCTGCGAATATGTAAGGTTTCCTTATGCGCTTCAATAATATGTTTGCAAATGGCTAATCCAAGTCCTGTGCCACCAATATCCCTACTTCTTGCATCGTCTGTTCGGTAAAAGCGCTCAAATAGGCGTGGAATATGTTCTTCGGCAATGCCAATTCCATCATCACTAATTTCAATTAAAATTTTATTGTCTTCAATTACATAAACACTTGCAATAATCTGACCGTCAATTTTACCATATTTAGCAGCGTTTGAAATTATATTAACTAAAACCTGGTAAATTTTATTTTTATCTGCAAAAACATGTACCGGTGATTCACTTGCTTTTTTAAAACTAAATTGAATATTTTTTTTCAGCCATTTAATACTTAAATTATGAACTACTTCTTGAATTAGGTCTTGTATAATAAAAGAGGTTTTTAAAATGGGCTCTTTATTAATTTCTAAGTTAGTGATGACATCAACATCATTCAATAAACCCACTAGTCTTTGAACATTTGCTTGGGCCTGACTAATAAACTTTTGTCCAACTTTGGGATCATCCATGGCGCCATCCGCTATCAATTCCAAATAACCCTGTATGGCAAAAATGGGCGTTTTAATTTCGTGAGATAAGTTCTGTAAGAACTCTTTTCGAAAAGCTTCATTGGATTGAAGCTGTTGAATTTGTTCAGTTTTTCTTGCAGCCCATATTTCCACATCCTCCCTTACTTCATCAATTCCTTTACGCGGTAAAATATATTTTTGATAAGCTTCTTCTCTTTTGCTTGCTTTTGTTTCTGAAATTAATTTATAAATCAATTTGATTTTACGATAAATAAAATACTCTAAAATTTGGTAAACTATAAAATAGATAACGGTAAAACAAGCAATAAAGTAGGCTGCTAAAATTTTCCAGTCAACAAACAAAACAAAAACACTTAACCCTATAATACTTGATAATAGTAAAGCAGTTAAAGCAGCTAATTGCCTAGGAGATAAATTTTTTTCTTTGAACATAGAAGTAGAAAATACTGAGTGCTTAATACGAAGTTAACACATTCAGTAATAACAATGAAAGGTCTAGTAATCGAATTTATAACCCACACCTTTTACGGTTGTAATACAATCGACACCCAATTTTGCGCGTATTTTGCGTACATGGACATCAATGGTTCTGTCGCCGACAATAACATCATTCCCCCATACCTGTGAAAGTATTTCGTTTCTTAAAAACACACGACCGGGTTGTTCTGCTAATAAAAACAGTAATTCAAATTCCTTTTTAGCTAGTGTATAAATTTCACCGTTTAAGGTTGTTTTATACTGAACTGGATCAATTATTAAATCGCGTACTTGTATGGTTTTATTATCATTCGTTGAGGGAAGAATGCGTCTAAATAATGCCGAAATTCGACTTAATAATACTTTGGGACTAATGGGTTTACTTACAAAATCATCTCCTCCCAATTCCAATCCCTTAATATGTGAAGCTTCATCATTTAAGGCAGTTAATAACACAATTAATGTTTTATCAAATTGTTTTTGGCTTCTTAAATATTCACACACTTCAAATCCATTTCTTTTTGGCATCATGATATCCAAAATAATGCAATCAGGGATATGTAATTGGGCTTGTTCTATCGCTTCACTACCGTCTTTTGCTGTGTAAACCTCAAATCCAGCTTTTGTTAAATGGAAACTTATTATTTCAATAATATCCGGTTCGTCGTCGGCTATTAATATTTTTATCGGATTGGTTTCCATAGGATTTATATACTCAAAAGTAAGTTTTAATAGCCATAACCAAACATTCGTGTCAGGTTATCAAATTGTTAACTAAATATACTTTTTTATGCTTCCTTAATAATATGGATAATATAAGGGTTTGATTTTTTTTCACGCCCCAATGTCGTTTCAGGGCCATGTCCTGAATATATGGTCAAGGAATCTGGTAAGGGTAAAATTTGTGTTCGGATACTTGTAATTAAATCCAAAGGATTACACCCTGGCAAATCGGTTCGACCTACGCCGTCTTTAAAAATTAAATCACCACCCAACATAAAATTTTGTTTTTCATTATAAAAACAAACACTACCTGGAGAATGTCCTGGGGTCAGCAATACTTTAAATTGGTCTTTTCCAAAATCAATTATTTCATTGTGTTGTATGTATTTAACTAATCCTTTATAGGGTTCACAAGGCACGCCCCATCTTGCGCCACCTTCAGGTAGTCGATCAATTACAGGCTGTTCATTTTTATGAAAATGAGCAGTTAAATTATATTTTTCACTCACAAAATTATTACCAAAAACATGATCTAAGTGACAATGCGTATTTAATAAAAGCTTTGGTGTTAAATTATTGTCTGCAATATAGTCGCTTAAAATAGCTTGTTCATTTTTTAAATAACAACCAGGGTCTACAATGATGGCTTCTTTTTGTTCATTATATAAAACAAAAGTATTTTCTTGAAAGGCATTAAAACAAAAAGAATGAATAGTGAACATCTAGTAAATCGGTTTGATTATTTAATTATTTTTTTGGCTAGACAAATATTGGCAAATGTTTTTTACCATACTTGGCCCCTCATATATAAAACCTGTCCAAATTTGAAC
>CANETM010000148.1 GCA_947441205.1 Bacteroidota bacterium
CCTGATTTAGCAACTAAAGAATCTGAAGAGATAGCAGTGATTGAAAAATTTCTGCCTGCACAAATGAGTGAGGATGACGTGAAAGCTGCAGTGCAAGCTATTATAGCGCAAGTGGGTGCGGCTGGACCACAGGACTTAGGAAAAGTAATGGGTGTGGCAACAAAACAATTAGCAGGTCAGGCTGATGGGAAAGTAATTTCTGCAGTTGCGAAGTCACTTCTTACCATCTAGTATATGTGGTTAGACATTTTAACAGGTACCGTATTTATTATCGCCATACTGCAGGGTTATAAAAATGGCTTGATACGCGCAATTATTTCTTTTTTCTCATTATACATTGGATTAATACTTGCTTTTCAATTTGCCGGGTGGGTGGCAGCTCAACTCAAGGAACACACTAAAATTGAATCTCATTGGTTACCGTTCATATCCTTTTTAATCATACTTATTTTAGTATTATTGATTTTAAAGTGGGCCTCCACATTACTGCAACAAACAGCCGAGTGGTTAATGCTTGGTTGGTTGAATAAATTATTAGGTATTTTATTATATGGGGTTATTTATTTTACCATATTAAGTGCCATCGTATATTTCTTACAAGTAGTAGGCGTCATTGAAAAAGAAAAAATAAAGGATGCATACACTTATAAGTATTTGAATGAATGGTGGCCATATTGCATGGGTAAAATGGGCGGTATTATACCTGCCATCAAAACAAGTATTGCTACTTTTTCAAATCCATTAAAGTAGTAGATTCAAGATTCCCAAAGCCGCTAATTCGGCTTCATTAGGAAGTAAATAGTAAACAGCTAAGTAATTGTAAGACAGATAGTTACGGGACAATTTTTTATTATTACGAAAATGTTAACAAATAGCATTTTTAACTTATAGCATTGTAGGTTTTGAATGTTTTTGGCTTGAATTAACTACCTTTAATCATATTGATAGATATGGAATACGAAATAAAAAAAGAGGATAAATTTGAATATTTGGAAGTTGGGGAAGGTGATACGCTAATGCTATTGCACGGACTTTTTGGTGCACTAAGTAATTTTTCGGATCTCATTGAAAAATTTAGAACTACCCACAAAGTAGTTGTGCCTTTATTACCCCTTTTTGATTTAGACATTTTAAATACAAGTGTAACCGGATTAGCTAAACATGTAACTCAATTCATTGAACATAGAGGGTATGAGAAAATTAATTTATTGGGCAACTCCTTAGGTGGTCATGTAGCCCTAGTATATACTTTAAAACACCCTGAAAAAGTTAATTCACTTACTTTAACAGGCAGTAGTGGATTATTCGAAAATGCAATGGGAGATTCTTATCCTAAACGAGGTGATTACGAATACATTAAAAATAAAACGGCACAAACTTTTTATGATCCCGCAGTGGCAACGACCGAATTGGTGGATGAAGTTTTTGAGATTACCAAGAACAGGCTAAAAGTGATAAAAATTATTGCTTTAGCTAAAAGTGCTATTCGACAAAATTTAGGAGAGGAGTTAAATGAAATTAAAGTGCCAACTTGTTTAATATGGGGTAAGAATGATATTGTAACACCTCCATTTGTAGCCGAAGAATTTAAAAAGTTAATCCCACAAAGTGAGTTGCATTTTATTGACAAATGTGGACATGCACCTATGATGGAAGTACCCAATGAGTTTAATGAAATACTCTCAAAATTTTTAAAATCGGTAACCCAATAAATATTATTTCATGCTAGCATCATCCATTGCCTCAAAAGGTTTGCCTTTTCTTCATTGGGATGACAAGGTATCATTTGCATTGCAGTGTATGGATGACTATGACGTGCAACATTTAGTAGTAGTTAGTGATGATATTTTCATGGGCATTGTTTCGAAATCGGATTTGATGGATGCCAATGAATCAAGTAACCTTCGTTCAATTAATGAGCAGTTATTAAAAATAGCCATTACGGGCAATGCGCATTATTTAACTGCATTGGATTTGTTTACTAAACATCAATTAACAATTGTGCCAGTTGTAAATGATCAACAGGAATGCATAGGTATCATTACTCAATCTCAACTGAATGATAGTTTAGCTCATTTTTTAGGAGTTGCAAAGCCAGGAGCTATATTGGTATTGGCTGTTTCACCATATCATTATTCTTTATCTGAAATGAGTAAAATTGTTGAAACCAATAATGCGCAAATTATTCAATTGAACACTTATTTTGATGAAGCCAACGGCAATTTAGTAATTACCTTAAAATTAAATAAGGACGAAGCGGCTGCTATTATTGCTACTTTTGAAAGGTATGAGTACCAGGTATTAGAATACTTTGGTAATACTCCCTTAAATAATGATATCGAAAATCATTATCATAATTTAATGAACTATTTGGATGTATAAATTAATGCTCAAGACTGCTGCATTTATTTTGTTTTTTTTTGTCGTTCAATTAAAAACAAGTGCGCAAAAAATTATTGCGAGTATTGATATTGAAGGAAATGCAAAAACCAAATCCTATATTATTTTAAGAGAGCTTCCTTATCATGCAGGTCAAATTATTTCAGCTGATTCAATACCATACTACAATAAAATTGCAAAACAACAATTAGTAAATACATTCCTATTTACCGATATTCAGTTAGCTGCAAATGAAATTGACAGTACTCGTTTAAATATTAAAATAGTCGTTAAAGAAAGATGGTATTTTTTTCCAATACCCTATTTCAGATGGGTCGATCGAAATTTCTCAGAATGGTGGAACACGTGAAATCGTAGCTTAGATCGTGTAAATTATGGCATTAATTTAAGACAATCCAATACAACTGGAAATAACGACAGGCTTACATTAGGACTGATTACAGGTTATACACAACAAGCTGTTGTTAGATATCAACTTCCTTTTATTGATAAGAAGTTAAAATTTGGTATGGGTGTGGGTGGACAATATTTTACACAAAAGGAATTGAATACATCGACCTATAAGGATAAACAAATTTTTACAAGAACAATTAATGAAATTTCCAAAGGATATAGGGTTAATGTTAATTTATCCTATCGACCTAATTTATTTGACCGATTTAATTTACAGGTCGGTTTTGGAAATTCAACTATATCAGATACGGCCATGTTGATTCAACCAAAATATTTTGCTAGTCACAAAAGTTCTCTTTCCTATACCGATTTAACGGCATCTTTTTCAAACATTAAGTTTGATTATAACGCATATCCAACCGAAGGTAACAGTAATGAAGTTGGAATTTATCAGCGCCTATCAAGTGGAAATAATTTAAGCTCTTTTCAATTTAGAAAAATACATGCACATCGTTTTTCTAAATCAGATTTTTATTTTTTTGAAACGAATAGTTTGTTTAAAATTTTATCGAATCAAAATTATTTAGACAATAAATTATTGGGTTATGGAAATTTACAAATGAATGGGTTTGAATATTATGTAGTTGACGGTAACGCAGGCTCAATTGCAAAAGCCGAAATACACCATTTGTTGGGTACTTATACCCTTCCTCGAAAATACGGTATAGCATTATTAGATAAGGTTAACAATAAGCTACCTGTCATTTATTATCATTTCTGGCTCAGGGCCTTTACCAATTTAGGTTATGTATATAGTGAAAAACCAAGCAATGCAAGTAAATTATCAAATACATTGTTAAGGACATTTGGGGTTGGATTGGACATAATTAGCATTTATGACCTAGTGATAAAAATTGATTATAGTGTGAATCAGTTGGGTGACAAAGGGTTATATTTGCAGGGGGGAATTAATTTTTAATTGAATACATGAAAGTTGCAATATATAGCAGGGGTGTTGACTTGGATCAACAACAATCATTAAATGCATTGTTGCTTGAATTAAATAGGTATGACATTACCATATATATTTTTGAAGATTTATTACTAAAATTTTCCTTAGAAAATCCAGCAGGGAAAAAGCCACTCATTTCATTTACCTCATTTTGGGAATTAAAAAATTCAATTGATTGTTTAATTAGTTTGGGCGGCGATGGTACCGTTTTAGATGCGATTACCTTAGTGGGGGATACCAATATTCCTATTTTGGGAATTAACTATGGACGTCTTGGTTTTTTAGCTTCCATTTCAAAGGACGAGTTAAGCTTAATGGTTGATGCACTTGTGAATAGGAGTTATGTGATTGAAAAAAGATCCTTAATTCACTTGGATGCCAACTTGCCCATTTTTGGAAATACCCCTTTTGGTTTAAATGAATTTGCAATTCATAAACGTGATACTTCACCGATGATTAAAATTCATACTTATTTAAACGGTGAGTTTTTAAATTCTTATTGGGCTGATGGATTAATTGTAGCTACGCCAACGGGTTCAACTGGGTATAATATGAGTTGTAATGGACCTATCTTATTCCCTGATTCGGCAAGTTTTGTGATTACCCCGGTTGCACCACATAATTTAAATGTTAGATCAATAGTAGTTCCAGACACATCGGTTATTTCCTTTGAAATTGAGGGTCGTAC
>CANETM010000149.1 GCA_947441205.1 Bacteroidota bacterium
AACGATCCTGCATTTGAAGGTGTTGTTAATGTTGAGATTGAAAAACAGTCATTCGCATTTAAAGTTCCTGTTCAATATAAATATACCGATCTAACAAAAGGTGATGTATATCAACCTATCGCAGTAGTACCTGCAACAGAAATTAAATTTTTGAAAGAAGTAAATTTAATCAATGCAGGAAAGCCAATCACGGTTTCTTATCAAACCATTGATCATAAAGGTGAGACCAAACAAACTGATATTGAAATTAAAAAAGCATCTGATCCTTTACCAGTTCCTGAAAATGCATTGTTTACAAAATCAATAGTATACGATCACATTCCAGCCATTACTTATTTTCCGACAGCGAATACCAAAATTGTTCCTGTAACGGTTCAAAATACAGCTAAAAATATTGGATATATTGATGGTGCAGGCGATAAAATTCCTGAAGCCTTAGTGGAGTTAGGCGCAACGGTTACGCATTTAAATGAGGCCGATATAACGGACGAAAATTTAAAACATTTTGATGCCATTGTGATTGGTATTCGTGCTTACAATATGTATTCCTTTTTATCGGAGCAAAATGAAGTGTTCAATAAATATATCGCTAATGGCGGCAATTTGGTGGTACAGTATTTAAAAAGCAATCAAGTAGGAATCAAGCCTGTGAAAGTTGGCCCATATAAGTTTAGTGTAAACTCAGGTAAACGTGTTTCACAGGAAAATGTACCTGTTAATTTTATTTTACCAAACCATACAGTTTTAAATACTCCAAATAAAATCGACATGGCTGATTTTGAAAACTGGACGCAGGAGCGCAGCACTTATCAATCGGATAATTTTGATGCCCATTTTGAAGCTCCATTAAGTATGAATGATAAAGGGGAGGCACCAAGTAATGGAAGCTTATTAATTGCTCCTTATGGCAAAGGGAATATGGTGTATTTAAGTTTAGTATTGTTTAGACAATTACCTGCCGGTAATCCAGGCGCTTATAAATTATTAGCCAATATTATTTCACTACCAAAACATTAAGCATGAGACGAAATGTAAGCATTTTAACCTTGCTCGTAATTGGATTAGGAATTGGCTATTTAATTAAGAATGTAAAAATTGGCTTAATACTTGGGCTAATCGTTGGAATTTTAATTAGCACAGTTGGGACTAAGAGTAAATAGTATACTTATTACTTAATGTTTTTTATTTATCAACTTCAGTAGTTCCTAAAGTTTCAGACACTGTTTCGATTTCGCCACCAATCCATTTCATTTTTCTGGAAACAAAATAAGCAATTAATCCTAAGCTGATTACTACTAATCCGCTAATCATCATCTTTGTTCCTGTGGAATAAAATATAGCGCCCCAAATGATAATGGCTAGGAATAATGGTATAGGGTAGAAAGGCATTTTCCAAGGGAAATAAGATTTGCCTTTTCTTTTTACCAATAATAACAATCCAATGGCTTGTCCTATAAATTGAATAAGGATACGCATGGCTAATATACCATCAATCACTTCTTTTAAACGGAACAACAAACTAAATACAAATGCTATTGCACCTAATACTAATAATGAGCGGTGAGGAAAATTTAATTTAGGATGCACTGTGCCAAAAAAGGAAAAGAAGGACTTATTCTGCGCTGCAGCAAATGGAATACGACTATAACCCAAAGTGGCAGAAAAAAGGGAAGCAAATGCTACAATTAAAATAAGCACCGTTGCAATTCCACCAGCCGTTGGGCCAAACAAAGTTTTTATGTAATCACTTACTACATATTTACTAGTTGATAAAACTTCAAAAGGTAATACACTAGCAACGCTGATGTTCATTGACAAATACAAAATTGCAATACCTGCTATAGAAATAAACATACTCCTTGGAATATTCTTACTTGGATTTTTTATCTCTCCTCCTAAATGACAAACATTATAATAGCCTAAATAACTATATATGGTTTTCACACTTGCAAATCCCAGTGCTGCCACAAAGCCATGTTGTAAACTAAATCCGTCGTTAATATGCTTGATGGGTTCTAAAAAGTTTCCGTGGGCAATTCCTCCACCAATTATCCAAAACATAGTACCCAAAACAATTACCCATAAAAAAACGGATATCTTTCCAATGGATTCAATTTTTCGGTACAATAATAATATTACTAAAATAACAACCGATCCACTTACTGCTTTTTCCTGCCAAACATTAAAATGAAAAAAGTAATTAGCATATTGAGAAAATCCAATAGCCGCAGAGGCTATAACTAAAGGTGCTTGAATCATGGTTTGCCAAACAAAAAGGAAACTCATGAGTTTGCCCCATTTTTCACCATAACCTTCTTTTAAAAAGTGAAAGCTACCACCGGCTCTTGGTAAGGCTGCACCTAATTGACTCCACACCATGGCGTCTAAAAAGGAAAGTAAGGCTCCTGCTATCCAAGCGTATAAAAAATAAGGGCCAGCCATGATTTGCGCCACAACACTTAACACGACAAATGGTCCAATGCCCACCATGTCAATCATATTAATGGCGGTTGCATGTAAAAGGCTTAATTTGCGTTCTAAATTGGGTTGTTTGTCATTCATAGTATTGTACAAGATAATAAAATTAGGCTAAAAAAAAGCGTAGAAAAATGGATTCAAATTTCAATATGGTTAGTTGGGCAAAGAACGCCACTATTTATGAAGTGAATGTTAGGCAATACACGGCAGAGGGAACATTTATTGCCTTTCAAAAACATTTACCGAGACTGAAGGATATGGGCGTGGATATTTTATAGTTTATGCCCATTACGACCATTAGTGAAAAAGTAAGAAAAGGAACTTTAGGAAGCTATTATGCTTGTAGCAGCTACACAATAATTAATCCTGAATTTGGTACTGTAAATGATTTTGCTAATTTAGTGAATGAGGCACATGCGATGGGGATGAAAGTAATTATTGACTGGGTCTCAAATCATACAGGACGTCAACATGAGTGGATGGAATTACATCCTGAATGGTTTGCGCGTAATGCACAAGGTGAATTTACTGAACGCAATGGTTGGGATGATGTAGTTGACTTAAACTTTAACAACACCGATATGCGCAAGGCCTTAATTGGCGCTATGCAATATTGGGTGCGCGATTTAAAGATAGATGGATTTAGATGTGATATGGCGCATTTAGTACCATTGGATTTTTGGAAAGAGGCGCGCGAAGCCGTTGAAACCATTCAACCCCTTTATTGGTTAGCTGAATGTGAGGATGTGAATTATCATCAAGTTTTTGATACCAGTTATGCTTGGGCTTTAATGCATGTTTCTGAAAAATTAGCCAAAGGAGAAGTGGGTATCCATGAAGTATATAATGTGTTACATAGCTATTCACAATATCCTGCAGGAGCGTCTAAACTATTATTTACGGCTAATCATGACGAGAATAGTTGGAATGGAACGGAGTATGAAAAGTATGGTGCTGCAACAAAGGCATGGGCGATATTTACACAAACATGGAAAGGCATTCCTTTAATTTATAGTGGACAGGAACTTCCAAATAAAAAACGCTTACTATTTTTTGATAAGGATCAAATTGATTGGACACCTGCTCCAGCCTTACATGAGTTTTATAAAACATTAAGTACGCTTCGCAAAACACATACCGCCATTATTAGTGGCGAGACTTTTAATTTACCAGTGCAAACGGACGGTGTCATGGCCTTTTTAAGACAGGATGATCAATCTACCATATTTGTGTTGTTGAATTTATCCAACCATCATCATAAGGTGGAAATTAGCCATGAAAAGTTACATGGTGTGTTCAAAAATGTATTTTCAGGCATGGCATTCAATTTTAATCATAGTGTTCCTTTTGAATTAATGCCTGGGGATTATTTTGTGTATGTGAAGGAATATTGAAAAATGATTTCTATTTTTATAGACATAATTAATTAATACTATTTTATGAATGAAATAATTTGCCCACATTGTAAAAAAGCGTTTAAGGTTGATGAGGCAGGATATGCTGACATATTAAAGCAAGTTAGAGACCAAAAATTTGACGAAGAAATACATAATAGGTTACAGCTTGCAGAGCAGTCAAAATTGGATGCAGTCAAAATTGCAGAAGCAAATGCCAAAAATGCAATACAATTAACCATTTCGGAAAAAGAAAGAGAGTTGGCCGATTTAAAAGCAAGACTTGAAAAAGCCGAGATGCAAAAGAAAATTGATGTAGCTGAAGCTGTTAAGAAAATTGAAAAAGAGCGAGATGATTTAGCAAATAACTTACAAAATAAGGAGCTTGAAAAAAAGTTACTAGAAAGTTCTTTACAAGAAAAATTCAATGCCGATATAAAGTCAAAAGATGAGATTATTAAACTAAAAGATGAAGAAATTGCGCTAAGAAAAGACATGAAGTTGAAGCTTTCTACCAAAATGATTGGTGAAACATTAGAACAGCATTGCGAAGACGAGTTTAACAAATTAAGAGCTACGGCCTTTCCAA
>CANETM010000150.1 GCA_947441205.1 Bacteroidota bacterium
GAATTTTGGTAGCCTATTTATCAAATTATTTTTTAGCAGGTTTTGGAGGAGAAAACGACTGGAGATGGATGCTTGCAGTATTGTTAATTCCATCTGTCATTTATACCTTAATGACACTTGGATTACCAGAAAGTCCAAGATGGTTATTATCAATTAAAAATGATGAAGCCGCTGCTAGAAAAACCTTGGCGATAGTAGGTGTTGAAAATATTGATGAAACAATTCAAGAAATAAATGTTTCAAATGCTCAAGAAAAATCACTTGGCAGTGCAAAGCTGTTTACTAAGCATCATACAAAAATTATTTCATTGGCATTTTTTGTAGCTTTTTTCAATCAAGCATCTGGTATTAATTTTTTGTTATACTATGCCCCTAGAATTTTAGAGGAAGCCGGTTTTGCAAAAAACAATTCATTATTAAGCTCCATTTCATTAGGTATGATGAACCTGGTTTTTACTTTTGTGGGATTGTGGTTAATTGATCGCATTGGTCGTAAAACCTTATTAATCATTGGCTCCTTTGGATACATTATAAGTTTGGTGATGGTTGCGTATGGCTTTGTTGCACATAGTGCTCCTGAGTTTATGTTAAGCTTTTTATTATTATTTATTGCAGCTCATGCTATTGGACAGGGTGCAGTAATTTGGGTTTTAATTTCTGAAATATTTCCTACACAAATACGCGCAAAGGGTCAAGCTTTTGGAGCCAGTATTCACTGGATATTTGCTGCTTTAATTACGTTAATAACACCTGTATTTTTAGATAGTGAAAACGGAATTTTTAAAGATAATCCTTGGCCTATTTTTGTTTTCTTTGCTATAATGATGGCTTTACAATTAGTGTGGATTTTGGTAAAAGTGCCTGAAACAAAAGGCGTATCTTTGGAGGAATTACAAAAGAAATTAGTTCAATAAAATATTTAGTATGCAGTTCCGTAATTTTAAAATGGTCGACTATGTGGTGTATGGTCGTGGTGCATTTAATCAATTAGATGAAATATTAGCACCTCGTCGTAAAGGTGATTTTCCTATGATTTTTTTCTTAGATCATTTTTTTATTGGAAAACCATTGGCTTCTCGTATCCCATTAAGAGGAAAAGATAAAATTGTGTATGTCGATGTTACGCATGAGCCTAAAACAAAGCAGGTTGATGCATTGGCTGCAGAATTAAAAGCAGAATTTGGCGAAATAAGCGGTGTGATTGGTATTGGTGGAGGTTCAGCAATGGATTTAGCAAAAGCTGTTTCCTTAATGATGACCAATCCGGGATCATCAGCGGATTATCAAGGTTGGGACTTGGTAAAACAGGCTGGTGTATATAAAGTGGGTATCCCAACTTTAAGCGGTACGGGTGCCGAAGTAAGTCGTACTACGGTATTAACAGGACCGGTTCGGAAATTGGGTATGAATTCCGACTTCACTCCATTTGATCAAATTGTTTTAGACCCAGAATTGACCAAAGCTGCTCCAGCTAATCAACGTTTTTACACAGGCATGGATTGTTATATACATTGTATTGAAAGCTTGGAAGGTACTTTCTTGAATGAGTTTAGCAAAAGCTATGGTGAAAAAGCATTAGAGCTTTGTCGCAAAGTATTTGTTGAAAAAGATAAATGGGATGATGAATGCGACGATCAGTTAATGATGGCCTCTTATGCTGGAGGAATGAGTATTGCTTATAGCCAAGTAGGTGTTGCACATGCCGTGAGTTATGGTCTAAGTTTTTTATTAGGTACCAAACATGGCATTGGAAACTGTATTGTCATGAACCATTTAGAAGAATATTATCCAGCAGGCGTAAAAGAGTTTAAGCATATGGTTGCGAAAAACAATATTGATATTCCCACTGGCATTTGTGCTAATTTAAGTGAGGAACAATTTGATTCCATGATCAATGTGTCATTGGGTATGAAACCATTATGGGAAAACGCATTGGGAAAAGATTGGGAAAAAATCATGACCCGTGAAAAGTTGCGCGCGCTATATGGTAAACTTTAGAATATATTTTTAATTTATAGGAAAAGTGAACAGCTTTTAAATTATAAAATGCTAATGGTAATAGCTAACTCAAAAATTTATAAAATGCTTATTCTTTGGATAAGCATTTTTACTTGTAGTGATATTGTTCTAGCACAATCAAATCAAAGTAAACAATTTTTCGAACCCCAACACCTAATGCGTATAGGGGTTTATTATTATCCCGAACAGTGGCCCGAAAACCAATGGGAGCGAGATTTACAAAACATTAAAAAATTAGGTTTTGAATTCACTCACTTTTCTGATTTTGCTTGGACCTATTTACAACCCAATGAAAATGTTTATGATTTTGAATGGTTAGACAAAGCAATAGCGATTGCCGAAAAACAGGGTCTTAAAATAATTTTATGTACCCCTACTGCAGCTGCGCCCGTTTGGATGGGTGAAAAATATCCAGAAATATATTTAGTGGATGAAAATGGAATACGCAGAAAATATGGAAACAGAGCCGATCATTCTATTGCTAATAAAGTGTATCAACAATTTGCCTATGCCATGGCAGCGGCAATAGCCAAAAAATATGGACAACATCCAGCCATCATGGGTTGGCAAATTGACAACGAACCCAATGCCTTTGCCGATTATAGCCCATCTTCACAAATTGCTTTTCAAAATTGGTTACAAAAAAAGTATACTCACATAGATAGTTTGAACAAAGCATGGGTAGGTAGTTTTTGGAGCACTCGATACAATAGCTTTGCACAAATTGTCATTCCCAACACCAAAATTTATGCCGAGGATAAATTAAGTCCGCATGCCGTATTAGATTTTAAAAGATTCACAGCCCAAACCACTGCAGATTTTATCAATCAACAAGCCGATACGCTTCGTAAGTATATTTCGACTAAACAATTTGTAACAACGAATTACACAAACGTGGGCTATGATGTAGATCCTCGCTTAACAAAGCAAATAGATTTTCCAACCTTCACCATGTATCCGGTGAACGGATCTAATTTATGGGGAACCACTTTTAGAACCGGCGCTCCATTTAGACTCTTGGAAGCAAATGATTACTACCGCTCTGTTGCGCAAACCACCGGCATCATGGAGTTGCAGCCTGGTCAAGTAAATTGGGCATCTAATAATCCACAACCATTGCCGGGTGCGGTACATATGTGGTTAATGCAGGCATTTGGTGGAGGTAATTCATTTGTTTGCACTTACAGATACCGACATCCTTTGGGTAGTAGTGAAATGTATCATGAAGGAATTGTTGGAACCGATGGTACAACCTTAAGTCAGGGTGGTAAAGAATTTGTACAAGCTATCAATGATATTAAAACTTTACGAAATAATTATCAAGCTGAGGTTAAGATGCCACAAGACTTACAAAAAAGAAAAACTGCTTTTTTGTGGTCTCATGATAATTTATGGGATTTAGAAAATCAAAAACAAAGTGCAGAATGGAATACATGGGCATTAAGAAATAAATATACTGCAGGTGTTAAATCGGCTGCCGCTCCAATGGATTTTATTGCCGAGACCGATGACTTTTCAAAATACCCTTTTATAGTAGCTCCTGCGTATGCCTTAATTTCTGAAACACTTGTTCATAAATGGACTGAGTATGTAAAAGCTGGAGGCCATTTAATTTTATCCTGTCGCTCGGGTCAAAAAAATAAAGATGGACAATTTTTTGAAGCACCCTTAGCAGGACCCCTTCAAAAATTAATTGGTGCAAATGTTTCGTTTAATGATATGTTAGTGGCTCCTGAAAAAGGATGGGTAAAAATGGGTACTCAAAAATTTGAGTGGAATGTTTGGTCTGAAATTTTACAACCCATTGACGGAACAGAAATAATGGCGGTATACGATAATCAATTTTATAAAGGAACTGCAGCAGCCATTACTAGAAACTTAGGAAAAGGATCGGTTACTTATATTGGTGTAGCAACCCATGACGGTGCACTTGAAAAAGAAATTATTAGATTAGTTTATAAAAAAGCAGGAGTAGCTATTGAAAATTTACCCAATGGGGTATTTGTTGAATGGCGTAATGGGTTTTATGTAGCCGTTAATTATGCACAGCCTAATTTCCAATTGCCCCTTCCAGCTAAAAGTAAAATTTTAATAGGATCACAACCATTACAACAAGGACAGGCCTTGATATGGAAATAAAGCAATTATATTTGTAATCAACCCTTTATTGAATGCCCTTTTCAGAACAAGACATCGCCCAACTATTACAAACCCATTATGGAATTAATGTTACTATTAAAGTATTAGAGGGCTATGATGAGCTTAACTTTTTAATTCATACTAATGATAATAAAAAGTATATAGTTAAAATAGCGAATGCTTCACATGTTTTTTCATTTGTCGATGCTCAGGCAAAAATATTATCACATTTAGCAAATACAAGTATTGCAAATTATTTTCAATATCCTTTATTAAATACCGAAGGTACACCCATTACC
>CANETM010000151.1 GCA_947441205.1 Bacteroidota bacterium
ATGCTGGTATCAGTTATTTTAGATTAGGTGATTTCAACAAGTCACTTGAGTATTTAAAAGATTTTTCTACGAATGCAAAACAAGTTCAAGCTATTGCTTTTGGAACAATGGGTGATGCATATGCAGAATTAAAAAAGAATGATGAAGCAATTGAAAATTATAAAAAAGCAGGTGCTCATTTCCCAGATGATGCTGGGATATCATCTGAATATTTATTCCGTGCAGCTTCATTACTTGAAGTAAATGGTAAAGTTGACGACGCCATTGCGATTTACCAAGATATTAAAGTGAAATATCCAAGTTCTGAAAAAGGAATTGGTGCTGACAAATATATATACCGATTGAAAGTACAGCCTTAATAATATGAATGTTCAATTATTTGTACCATGTTTTATTGATCAACTTTACCCACAAGTAGCATTTAATACGATCAAAGTATTAGAAAAAGCAGGTTGTGAAGTAAAATATAATCCTAATCAAACCTGTTGTGGACAACCCGCATTCAACGCTGGTTTTTGGGGTGAGTCAAAAGATGTTTGTACAAAATTTGTTCAAGATTTCGACACTGCTGATTATATTGTTAGCCCTAGTGCAAGTTGTACTGGATTTGTTAGAAATAATTTTGGCAAACTTTTTGAAAATAATGCTTTTCAAAGTCCAGCTAAAAAAGTAGCCAATCAAATATTCGAATTATCTGAATTTTTAGTTAAGGTTTTAAATATTTCTGATTTTGGCGCTGAATTTAATGCTAAGGTTACCTATCACGATAGTTGTGCTGCATTACGTGAGTGTAAAATAATGGAGGAACCAAGAAAGCTATTAGCAGTTGTAAAAGGGTTAGAACTAGTTGAGATGAAAGACACCACAACCTGCTGTGGTTTTGGTGGAAGTTTTGCTGTTAAATATGACACTATTAGTGTTGCCATGGCCGATCAGAAAATTGACAACGCCATAGCTACGGAAGCTGAATATATTGTAAGCACCGATACAAGTTGTTTAATGCATTTAGAAGGTCGAATTAACTTTAATGGTACGCCCATTAAAATTATTCATTTAGCTGATATTTTAGCTAGTGGTTACTAATTCCTTGCTTTAGCAAACTTTATGCTTTAATACTTGTTATTATAAATACAAAACACTTTTTATGGCATACTGGTTAATCAAATCAGAACCCTTCAAATATTCATGGGATCAATTTGTAAAAGACAAAAAAACTTTCTGGGATGGGGTAAGAAATTATGGTGCAAGAAATAATTTAAGATCCATGAAAAAAGGTGATTTTGCTTTTTGGTATCATAGCAATGAAGGAATGGAAATAGTTGGTATTGCTAAAGTAGTCAAAGAAGCTTATCAGGATCCCACTACCGAAGAAACCGCTTGGTTAGCCGTTGATTTTGCACCACATAAAAAGTTGAAAAATCCAGTCAAATTAGCCGATATCAAAGCCAATACTAATTTATCAAATATGGATTTAGTTAGATTAGGGAGACTATCTGTTCAAACGGTAAAAGAAAATGAATGGACAGAAATTATGAAAATGAGTGAAGGTTTGTAATCCCACTTTTTAATATAGCATATCTATTTAAAAAAGATATAGCCAATAAATATTGCAATAACCACTCCTATCAAATCTGCAAAAATACCTGCCCATAATGCGTATCTAATTTTTTTGATGCCGACACTTCCAAAATACAAGGCAATAATATAAAAAGTAGTATCTGCAGATCCCTGAAATATAGAAGCAAGTTTACCAACAAATGAATCAGGCCCTTGAGTTTGAAATATATCTAGCATCATACCTCTAGCCCCACTCCCACTTAAAGGCTTCATAATGGCAACTGGTAAGGCTTGAATAAATTCAGTATTAACGCCTGTTGATTGAATAACATAACTAATTCCGTTAAGTATATAACCCATCGCTCCACTGTCTCTAAATACACGAATTGCTACCAACATAGCTACCAAGTAGGGAATTATTTTTACTACAACTTCAAATCCTTGTTTTGCGCCATCAATAAAAGCGTCAAATACTGAAACCTTTTTGTAGGCACCCCCTAAAATGATTAAAATAATAATAAGCAATAATAATCCATTACCAAAAACTTTGGATACTTCTTCCTTACTTGTTGGACTTAATGTATTTACTAAAAATAATACACCAGCCATTAAACCAATTAATCCTAAAAGCCAACTTATAAGTATTTTATCCCATTTTAATTTTTGATAAAATCCAACCATTAAAATGCTTGCTAAGGTTGTACCAATGGTTGCTAAAACACAAGGTATAAAAATACTAGCGGCATCCTGTGAACCTGCTGCTAAACGATATGATATAATTGTCAATGGTATAATGGTTAATCCACTGGTATGTAAAACCAAAAACATGATTTGTGCGTTAGTTGCCTTTTCTTTATCCGGATTTAAGGTTTGTAGGCTTTCCATGGCCTTTAAACCAAAAGGTGTTGCCGCATTATCAAGTCCTAATAAATTGGCACTAAAATTCATTACCATATGACCCATTGAGGGATGATTTGGTGGTACCTCGGGAAATAATCGACTTAAAAATGGGTTCATCCATTTTGCTAATTTTTCAATGGCTCCTGCTTTTTCAGCTATATTCATTAATCCTAAGAAAAATACCATGGTACCCGTTAATGGAAGGGCAACATCCATTACTGAGGATTTAGCTGAGTCAAAAATCCCATCGGCAAGTAATTTGAAAATGCTAGTATCTCCTAAAATGATAAATTTAAAAAAAGCAATAATAAAGGCAATGAGGAAAAAAGCAATCCAAATGATATTTAAAGCCATATTCTAAATTGTTTATGGGACTAATATAGCCCATTTTGCAATTAGAATTGTATTTTTGCGCACTTAAAACAATCAAAATATGGCTTTACAAGCAGGTATTGTGGGATTACCAAATGTTGGCAAATCAACCTTATTTAATGCAGTTAGTAATAGTGCAAAAGCACAAGCAAGTAATTATCGTTTTTGCACCATCGAGCCAAATGTTGGTTTAGTGGATGTACCTGATCAAAGATTGCAACAATTGGCGGATTTAATTATACCACAAAAAATTGTGCCTACACAATTAGAAATAGTTGACATTGCAGGATTGGTTAAAGGAGCAAGTAAAGGTGAAGGTTTAGGCAACAAATTTCTAGCTAACATTCGCGAAGTAAGTGCTATTATTCATGTAATTCGTTGCTTTGAAGATGAAAATGTGTTAAGAGACGAGGGTGTTATTAATCCTATTGGTGATAAGGAAATTATTGAAACTGAATTGCAATTAAAGGATTTGGAAAGTGTTGAAAAGAAAATGCAAAGAAGTGAGAAAATGGCAAAAACAGACCCTAAAGCAAAAGTGGAAGTAGAAGTCCTAAAAAAATGTTTAGCCCATTTAGAACAAGGAAAAAGTATTCGTTCCCTTGGACTATCTAAGGAGGAAAGCTTAGCAATTGCGGATATATTTTTATTGACTGAAAAGCCTGTTATGTATGTAGCTAATGTTGATGAAAAGTCAATGCATACTGGAAATGTATACTCTGATAAGTTATTAGTTATGGCTAAGGAAGAAGGTGCTCAAGTTATTGTGATGTGCAATAATATCGAAGCTCAAATTACGGAGTTAGAAGACCCAGATGATAAGGCATTATTTATGGAAGAATACCAAATGAAAGAACCAGCCTTAAACCGATTAATTCAATCAGCTTATAAATTATTAAATTTAGAAACCTACTTTACAGCAGGTGTTCAAGAAGTAAGGGCTTGGACTATTGGTAATGGCTGGAAAGCTCCTCAGGCCGCTAGTGTTATTCATACTGATTTTGAAAAGGGTTTCATTAAAGCCGAGGTAATTGCTTTTGATGACTTTATCAAATTTAAAAGTGAAGCAGCTTGTAGAGAAAGTGGTAAATTAAGAATTGAAGGAAAGGAATATATTGTTAAGGATGGTGACGTAATGCATTTTAGATTTAATGTATAAAACTATATAGCGTGTTAAAGTTAAATTCATTCCTATTTATTTTAATGTTATTTGCAACTTCATGTGCTAATAATATAAATAATAATGAACAAAATGAAGTAGCTGCTATACCAGCTCCAAATAATTTAAGTTATGAAGTGGTAAAAGTATATCCACATGACACAAGTTCCTATACTCAAGGATTAGAATGGAATGGTAATAGTTTAATAGAAAGTACCGGAAATTATAATGAGAGCAAATTGATTCTATTAGACACTAATATGAAATACATTAAGAATCCCGTGATTCTTAATAAACAATATTTTGGTGAAGGAGCTACCCTATTAAATAACAAAATTTATCAATTAACTTGGAAAGAGCATAAGGTTTTAGTATATGATCCAAAGACTTTGAAAAAAATGGATGAAATATATTGGCCTTACGAAGGA
>CANETM010000152.1 GCA_947441205.1 Bacteroidota bacterium
ACTCAATTGACATAAGCTCGCTTGCTAATTGATGTAATGAGTTTTGTATTTTAATTTTTTGTGATGCTCTTGGTTTCTTTAAACCTGTTGCATAATGTTGTATTTGCTTCTGTTTAATACCAGTCAAGCGTTCAAGACTTGCATTAGTAAAAATCCCTTTATAATAATTTAACAAACTTTGCGTATCAAACTTATAAATGATTTCATATTCACCTTGTAATATTTTTGGTAAATTTTTCTTATTGTATTTTTTATATAATGCAATGGAATCTGCAACAGACTGTTTAGTTTCTACTACAGAATCGCCAGCAGCATAAATCCCCTCCACATTTTCTGCGTAAGCGGAATAACTATCTGATGTTTTTTCGATCGTGATTCTAATCTTTTTCATATTATTAGTTATTTAATTAAGCCCATTTCTTTGATAATTTTGTTCATCAAACCATATCCAATTTCTTTGGCACCATGATATGGAACAACATATCTTCTCCCCTGTTTTTCATAAATATAATGGCTTCCTTCTGTCCTGATGTGAATCCAACCTCCGCTCTTAATCCATTTATGAAATTCCCTGTATTTCATCCCACCTCCCTTTATCTTACAATTACAAAGGTAGTAATTTTACTTACTTTTAATACAGGATGATAAATAATCTTTAAAGAAATAAGTAATACCAGAATGGATTAGTAATTATATTTTAAAAGGCAAGGCGCTGAGCCTTCCGCTGCGCTCAAGGCAAGATCGCTTATGCTCTTTTAAAATATTATTCCCAATAAATATAATGATAATCTTTTAACCTCCCCGCGCATGGCATTAATCCAGCGTTTCGTAAACCGAGTTGTTGCTGACGTATTCTTTGACCAGGGATTTGATTTGCGCCACTAAGACTAAGTGGTCGTTTTGGTTGAAGGCTGCTGAGAGTTTTTCTAATTCGGTTTGGATGTGTTCGGGGCTTTGCGCTTCTATTTGCGCAATTTTGATTTTGGGATGATGCGTTGGCAGGGTGTTTTCTGAGTCGCTCAATAATTCTTCGTATAATTTTTCGCCTGGTCTTAAACCCGAAATTTCTATTTGTATGTCTTTGCCTAATTCTAATCCCGAGAGCTTGATCATTTTGCGTGCTACATCAATAATTTTTACCGATTCGCCCATGTCAAAAATATAGATCTCGCCACCAGCGCCCATGCTACCTGCTTCTAATACCAATTGGCAAGCTTCGGGTATGGTCATAAAGTAACGGGTAATTTCGGGGTGTGTAACCGTAACTGGTCCGCCCTTTTCAATTTGGTTTTTAAAGAGTGGAATCACCGAACCGTTAGAACCTAATACATTTCCAAAACGCGTAGTAATAAATGCAGTTTCGTGATTACCTAAACTTGCTAAACTTTGAATGTACATTTCGGCAATGCGTTTACTAGCTCCCATTATATTGGTTGGATTAACGGCCTTATCGGTGCTAATCATTACAAACTTGCGCACCTTATATTGCACGGCTAAATCGGCCAAGTTACGCGTACCCAAAGCATTAACACGAATGGCCTCGTATGGGTTGGCTTCCATCAAAGGCACATGCTTGTAAGCCGCTGCATGAAATATTTTATCAATTTTATATTCATTGAAAATTCGATCCATTGCGGATTTGTTGGATACATCGGCAATAATAAATTTGGTAGAAATATGCAGGCGCTCAATTTTATTACGCAAATTTAACTCTAGTTCGTACATCGGCGATTCGGCCTGATCTACAAAAATAATGAACTTGGGTTTATAGCCCACTACTTGGCGCGCAATTTCGGAACCAATACTTCCAGCTGCACCCGTAATTAAAATTGTTTTGTTACTCAGGGAGTAAAAAATATTTTCGGCATTTAATTTAATGGGTTCGCGACTCAGTAAATCTTCGATGCGTACCGCTTTAATTTGATTTATGCTCAGCTCTCCATTAATCCAACGGTTAATGGGTGGTACTGTTTTCACTTGTATATTGCAATCAATAAATTGGGCTAATATATTCGATTTTTTATTTGCCGAAATATTTTGAATGGCAATGATGATTTCTTCTACTTGGTGCTTATCTATGACACTTGCTAAAACTTGTTCGGACGAATAAATTTTTATGCCCATTAAACTCTTTCCTTTTTTACTGTGGTTATCGTCTATAAAGCCCACTACCTCTACACCCGACTTAGGATCTGCGGTAAGGGTACTGAGCGTTAATACACCTGATTGGCCTGCACCATAAATTAAAATACTTTTTTTGCCTTTGCGGGTTTCGCCTATTAAAGAAATATAAACCACTTTAAATAATACCCTGGTCGAAATTAAATTAAAGAGCGTCAATAAACAATGAATCACAATTACGCCAATGGGCATAAAATAACTATCGTTATGAAAACTTACCTTATAAGAATAAACTCCTAAAAAAATAGTTCCAATTGCTGCTACACAGGCTTGAAAAATTTTAATGGTATCGATGTATCCGGTATAGCGAATAATGCCTACATAGGTTTGGAATACCAAAAAATAAACCAAATAAATAAAGGCTACAAAAAAATAAGAATTAAGAATAGGAAAATTGGCAAACTCGATGGGTTGAAAATTAAAGCGAATAAACCAAGTAATGAAAAAAGCAATAGACATCAGTAAAAAGTCTATCAGCAATACCAAATAGCGCGAAGCATATATTCCGGTGTACTTCGATAATATTTTTCTTAACCAGGCTCTAATCATTGTTTTTCAATAGGTAATGTAATTATATTTACATAAGTATGTAGGTATAGTTCAAAAATAAGCATTTAAATGGAATTTTGAAATAGCTGATGAGGGATAATGCGTGGTTATGTATGGTGGGGAGGGAATAAAAAAAGCCAAATGTGAGTGTGGACCCACTAAACTCATATCACCCACAAAGACATTCCACAACTGGGGGAGTTCATCCAACTTTGATTTACGCAGGAAACTACCAAAGGGTGTTATCGAATAAACACCTTTTAACCAGAAATTAATTAATTCTATAAATAGCAAAAGCAGTATTGCGACAAGGACAAATTCCCTGATAAACCAAATGGCAATGATCCAGCGACATTATAGCACTCTTGTTTGACTTTCCGTAAGCAATGATCCATCTAACTCGAGAGTCTGATTGAATTTGTGCTTTGATTGACATCATTACTTCATTATAAACATTATCATCAAAAGGATTAAACAAAAAATATACGTCATAATCACTGTAATCTGAAAATTTTCTAGCGTCTAAATTTACACTTAAACAAAAATCATTACATTTTAAATTCTTGAAATTCTTTAACGCAATTTTATGGAGCTGCGGACTATACTCAATTCCAAGAGAATGTTTAGCTCCCAACTTGTACGCATTATATACTACAGCTCCTTTCCCACTCCCGATATCAATAAATTTTTTTGATCTAATATCTACTTTGCCGAGCATATTTCTTAAAGCGCTCTTGGATGTCATTGCATAACCATTCAGTCCGTATTCCTTATTGGAATACTTGTTACGCATACTGAAATCTATGCCTCTCGGCAACTCATAAAACAATGAATTAAAAGTATATTGAACAACTCGATAGAACCACAACAACCTTGTCTTCATAATATTATTTATTAATTTTAATCAACAAATTCAGCCATGACTATTTCAGCTGTTTTTGTATGTCGAATGATTTTCAAACCTACGTCACTATAATTATAAATAGCTGGTTGAGGTAAAATAAAATTACTGCCCATAACAATAGAATAACTCCCAACATTACTTATTGCAATAAAATCAAAAGAGCTGGATATAAATCTAGACTTAACTTCTCCTAAAATATCTGATTCAATACAGGTGTAGCCAACGACCGACAAATCACTTTGATGACTTCTCAAACTACTGCCTTCCGAAATATGAAGATCTATAGGAAAATATAACGTCTTATTTGTCGGAGTTAACAAATGTCTACCAGCATAACTAACTAACATGCTCTTATTGTTCAAATTTTTCACAGCATGAATTCTACTTAAAAACCACATTGCGTCTGCCACAACAGAACTACCAGGTTCAATAAATAACGTAGGCCACTTTCTCAATTCCAATTTGCTAAAATAATCGCAGAGTACTTGACCAACAATTTTTCCATAATCACCATATGTAGGTATGTTTTGAATATTCAGATTCTTAGCTAATTCCGAATTAATACTACCAAAAAAACCACCTCCAACATTGATATATTCTAATGGTCTATTACCATGAATATTTAATACTTTAATTATACAATCCATTCTGAATTTAAAACTCTCTATTGATCTAAATGGAAGATGAATATGATAACCTATTAAATTTAAACTTGGGTTTTCATCTATTCTTTTAAGAAATTGCTTAATCTCGTCAATATTGATACC
>CANETM010000153.1 GCA_947441205.1 Bacteroidota bacterium
AAAAAACATGTTAGCTTTAATTGAACGTTCCATTATGGCCGCTAATATTGGAATTACACCACAAAATGACGGGGTTAATATCAGGTTATTTATGCCACCATTGACCGAAGAGCGTCGTAAGGAATTATATAAAAAAGCAGCAGCTGAAGGAGAGCATAGTAAAATTGCCATTCGAAATATCAGAAGGGATCATATTGAAAAAGTAAAAAAATTACAAAAAGACGGGACAAGTGAAGATATTTGTAAAGGAACCGAGGATGAAATTCAAGCATTAACAGATAAACATATTGCGATGGTTGAAAAACATTTAGATGCAAAAGAAAAAGAAATCATGACTGTTTAAGTATCCTTTCAATAATAATGAAAATGCCCTCATTAAGTGTTCAACTTTTGAGGGCATTTTTTTATGAATAATTTAAGACGATGAATTTTAGCTGATGCGTATAAAGTTAATTTTATTGTATAAATATTAATTCGACGATTTTTTTAAAAAATCAAATTTACCTCTGTTTACAATATATACTCCAACTAGTATAAGCCCCAAGCTAGCAACTTGAATTAGGTTTAAATATTCACCATCAAATAATCCCCATGCAACTGCAATTACAGGTATTCCATAAGTTACAAGGGAGCCAAATAATATCCCCGCGCGCTTTACTAAATAATAAAATAAAATGGTAGCAATAGACGTACCCACAACTCCTAAAACTATACTAGCCATTAAAGAACGCAACACAATAGGGTCGCTAAATTGTAGCTTAAAATAACCGGTAAATATTAAAATGAAAACGCATGGGATAATTAAAAATACAAATGCGACAGAAGCGATATTTAAAGAACCCATATTTTGCATATACCTGCCAACAATATTTACATTGATACCATAGAATAAGGTTGCTAATAATACCAAAGCAGCGTAGGATAAATTGTGAAAACTAACGTCTTTGCCAGATGCTAATAAAAAGCTAAGTCCGACAAATCCAATAATCATCCCCATTATTTTTACTTTATTGGTTTGAACGTTAAAAAAAAGTACGCCAACAATGATGGTGAACATGGGTGTAAGCGAATTAAGAATTCCAGCCAATGAGCTATCAATTTGAGTTTCTGCTATACAAAATAAATAAGCCGGAATAAAATTGCCTAATATGCCAGAAAGAACAACTAATCCCATTTTTTTAGTGGGTATATTTTTAAATGCTTTCACGGCAAATGGCAATAAAATTAAACCTGCCGACAACATTCTTAAAGTAGCAACTTGGTATGGGGTAAATGCCTTTAAACCTTCTTTTATTAAAATAAATGAACTGCCCCAAATAATGGAAAGGAGTGAAAAAACCAGCCAGTTAGCCCACTTATTAAACATTCAGTTAAATTTCACACAAAGATGGCTCATTTTAACTTAAAAGGTGGATAAATAGTTGGCTATTTGAAGGGAAATTACAGCGGTTTCCTTTTCTTTGTAAACTATGAGTCAACATGCCAATTATTCGATTAAAGTGGACCAATTTGAAGGTCCTTTTGATCTTTTATTATTTTTTATTGAGCGCGATGAAATGGATATTTATAATATCCAAATCACTAAAATTATAAATGATTTTTTGGATTTTATTCATAATCAAGACAAGTTAAATATTGAATTAAGTAGTGAGTTTATTTTATTCGTATCTACTTTAATGCGTATTAAAGCAAAACTTTTATTGCCAAGAAAAGAAATTGACGCACTAGGTAACGAAATTGATCCACGTCAAGAATTAATTGATAAAATTTTAGAGTACAAAAAATACAAAGAAGCTGCAGTTGAAATGGCCGATTTAGAAGCATTAAGAATGCTTATGCTAAAGCGAGGTAATATTCAACAAGAAATGTCACTAGTGGGGGAAGAGGCAGCAGAAGGAACTGAATTGCAAACGGTGACATTATTTAAATTAATGAAGTCATTTGAAAAAGTAATGCTTCGTTTACAGGATCGTCAATTCAAGCCTGTGCACACGGTAGTTCGTTATAACTACACTATGGAAGGAAGCAGAACTCATTTATTAGATTTAATAGCACTTGAAAAAACGGTATCCTTTGAAAAAGTTTTTGATATTTGTCAGGATAGGGTACACGCTTTATTTTTATTCTTATCTATCTTAGAACTTTCACAACAAAAGTATATGAAATTACTTGTTGGGGAAGGTCGCAATAATTTCATTATTGAATGGAATGAAAATAGAGAAGAGGATTTAGAGCCAGGCCATATTGACACCACGGATGCATGGGAAACAAAGGCTGACTTAGATACATTTAAAGACGAGCCTAATGAAGAAAAAAATGGTGAAGGTGATTTTGATCCAAGTTTGAATTAATCCCAGTAGATTATTTCTGAAACAGCGGAATTACAATTACCCTTCCGTTAATACCATTTGTCCAAGTAATGTTTTTACTGCAGTGGCAATAGCAGTTGCATCATAATGACATTCCTGTTGCAATTCTTTTAAACTTCCATGTTCAACAACAGAATCAGGAATACCTAATATTTTAATTTGACTATGGTATCCATGTGCATTCATAAATTCTAATATAGCTGAACCTGCACCACCTAAAACTGTTCCGTCTTCAACGGTTACTATTTTATCATAGTTTTGGAAAACTTCGTGTAAAAGATCTTCGTCTATAGGTTTAATAAATCTAATATCATAATGAGCTGGGTCAATTCCCTCTGCTCTTAAATTGCGAATGGCGGTTTGCGCGAAATTCCCTGGATGTCCGAATGAAAGAATGGCTATGTCTTTTCCGTCTTTCAATTTTCTTCCTTTACCAATTGTCAATTCCTCAAAAGGCTTTCTCCAATCAACCATAACGCCTTCGCCGCGAGGGTATCTTATTACAAATGGCAATTTTATGCTTGGTAATTGTGCAGTAAACATCAAATTACGCAACTCTTGCTCATTCATTGGTGCTGCAATGATCATATTGGGAATACATCTAAAAAAGGCAATATCATAACAACCGTGGTGCGTTGGGCCATCCTCTCCCACTAATCCAGCACGGTCTAAACAAAACACGACAGGTAGTTTTTGCAAAGCTACATCATGTATTACTTGGTCATAAGCACGTTGCATGAAAGAGCTATAAATATTACAAAATACTTTTAATCCTTGTGTAGCTAAACCGGCACTTAAGGTAACAGCATGTTGTTCGCAAATGCCAACATCAAATGCTCGGTGTGGCATTGCATCCATCATAAATTTAAGCGATGAGCCGCTAGGCATAGCAGGGGTTACGCCCATTATATTTGGGTTATTTTCAGCTAGCTCTAAAATGCTATGTCCAAAAACGTCTTGGTATTTTGGAGGTTGTGGCGTCTCAATTTTTTTCTTAACAATCTCACCCGTTAATTTATCAAATAAACCAGGTGCATGCCATTTAGTTTGGTCTTTTTCTGCCAATTCATAGCCCTTCCCTTTTACGGTAAGAATATGTAAAATTTTCGGCCCTGGAATTTCACGTAAATCTTTTAAGGTGTCAACCAAATTAGTAATATTATGACCATCGATAGGACCAAAATACCTTAATTGTAAAGCCTCAAATAAATTACTACTTTTTGAAACAACCCCTTTCAATCCCGCTTCTACCTTCGAGGCCATCTCCCTTGTGAAATCCTTACCAACAGGGAGTTTCCCCATGAGTTGCCAAAGTTCGTCTCTGAATTTATTGTATGTTGGAGACACACTAATGTCGGTTAAATATTCTTTAAGTGCACCCACATTAGGATCAATGCTCATGCAATTATCATTTAAAATAATAAGCACATCACTATCAGCGACACCTGCATGGTTCATTGCTTCAAATGCCATTCCAGCAGTCATGGAACCGTCCCCAATAATGGCTACTGACTTTCTGTTTTCACCCTTATATTTTGCAGCCATTGCCATGCCTAAAGCAGCTGAAATGGAAGTGGATGAATGCCCTACACCAAAAGTGTCATAAGGGCTTTCGGAACGTTTTGGAAAACCACTTAATCCATTGTATTTTCTGTTTGAAACAAACGCATCGCGACGACCCGTTAAAATTTTATGTCCATAAGCTTGGTGGCCTACGTCCCATACTAGTTGATCAAAGGGGGTGTCGTAAACATAATGAAGCGCAACACTTAATTCAACTACACCAAGGCTGGACGCAAAATGGCCTCCTTGAACGCTGACAACGTCTATGATATATTGTCTTAGTTCATCACATACCTGGTGTAATTTATCCCTAGAAACTTTTTTCAAGTCACTTGGGGAATCAATTGTTTTCAATAAAGGACCGGCCTCAAAATGCATGCTCAATATTTGTTAAGTAAAAGTAAGTTAATAACATAAATATTAGCGAAAAGTTTAAGCATTATTTAGGCCCCCACTCATCTATTC
>CANETM010000154.1 GCA_947441205.1 Bacteroidota bacterium
AGTTTTAAAATGATAATTAAGCCTTCTTAATCATTGTAATTAATTTACCTGTTGCATATAACCATTGCATATTTAAGACACCAAAAATGGCTTCTTTTATAATGCCTTTTGTCATTTTACTTACACCTATTTTTCTATCAACAAATTTAATAGGAACTTCTTTAATTTTAAATCCAAGTCTCCAAGCAGCAAACTTCATTTCAATTTGGAAAGCATAACCTATAAACTTAATGTTGTTTAAATTCATACTTGCTAATACTTTGCTTTTGTAACACACAAAACCTGCTGTTGGATCTTTCACTGGAATTCCTGTAATTATTCTTGTATAAGCAGAGCCACCTTGTGAGTATATTTTACGATCCAATGGCCAATTTTCTGTTGACCCTCCTTTAACATATCTACTTCCAACTGCAACATCTGCACCTTCATCACAAGCTTTACATAACCTATCTAAATCATTGGGATCGTGTGAAAAATCAGCATCCATTTCAATGATATAATCATAGTGTTTAGCCAAAGCCCAGTTAAATCCATGTATATAAGCTGTCCCTAATCCTAATTTTCCGGGTCTACATTCTATAAATAATCGAGTAGGATATTTTTCAATCATACTTCTTACAATATTTTCAGTTCCATCAGGTGAACCATCATCAATTACCAATATATGATAACCCGACTCAAATGACAATACAGCATCAATTATAGAGGCTATATTCTCTTTTTCATTATAAGTCGGTATGAGGACAATTTTTTTCACTATTATATATTGGAGGTAGAATGCTTTAAAAATACTGAATTGTACTTAAAAAACCTTATATTAATTATTTATTTAATATTGATTTATTTAGTATTTCAGTTAATTTTTGCTTGGTATGTAGCGCAAAATCGCCCTTCATCATCCAATCATAATATTGAGGTTCTTCCTTAAGTACTTGTGTAACTGGCTTTCCTTTGTGCTTTCCGAAATTAAATACAGGTACCCCATTTTCATAAACAAATCGACGAGCAAAATCAATGATTTCATCTTCACCCGTAAATTTTACTATAGAATCAACCGTATTACCAATTTGTGGGTATTTTAATATTTGTGCCTCCAAAATTTCCCAGGTTGCTGTTGCATCTGCCTCGGCAGTATGAGCATCTTGTAAAGTTTTATGACAATAAAATTGATAAGCTGCACTTAATGTTCGTTGTTCCATCATATGGAATACCTTTTGTACATCTAATAATTTTCTTGTTTCTATATCTACACTAATACCCGCTCTTAAAAATTCTTCATTTAATATGGGTACATCAAAACGATTACTATTATACCCACCAATGTCTGCACCCTCTATAAATTGTTTTATTTCATTTGCAAGTATTTTGAAACTTGGTGCACCTTTTACCATCTCATCAGTTATTCCATGTATATCTGAACTTGCTTTAGGAATTGGCATTTCGGGATTCACTAATCGTCGCTTAACTTGCTTAGTGCCATCCAGCCCTATTTTTACAATGGCAATTTCGACAATTCTATCAACACTAATATTGATTCCTGTAGTTTCAAGATCAATAAAACAAATGGGTTTGGAAAGCTGTAATGACATATAAATTATTGTAGGTCGAAGTTAATCAATTTGGCTATTAAAATGTATGAATTGTCGCTTAATACTATATATAAAAATCATAATTTTGTGACTCAAATATGTAATTATGAATTGGCAACCCCTTACGAACATTGAACAAATTGAAAATATTAAAAACGCATCATTTGCAAAACCCCAATTAATATTTAAACATAGTACCACCTGTAGTATTTCAAGAATGGCTCATTCAAGATTTGAACGTGCTGACGCACCAGATACAATTGATTTTTACTACTTAGACTTGTTGAATTATAGAAGTTTATCGTCTGCTATTGCCGAAGCATTTCAAGTTCATCATGAATCGCCACAAGTATTATTAATTAAAAATGGAGAATGCACTTATGACGAAAGCCATTATGGAATTATGATGGACGAAGTGATTGAACAAGCTGGTTTTTAATAAGATTGAATAAATACCTGTACCTAGCACTTTTCAATAATCAATGCACTTGCACCGCCTCCTCCGTTACAAATGGCTGCGGCACCTAACTTGCCATTATTTTGATGTAATACATTGATAAGTGTTACCACAATCCTTGCACCACTGCAACCTAACGGATGGCCTAATGAAACAGCTCCACCGTTTACATTAACTTTATCTGCATCCAACTTCAATAATTGAGTATTTACAATTCCAACCACTGAGAATGCTTCGTTGAATTCAAAAAAGTCTATATCAGTCGATTTTAAATTCGCTTTTTGCAAGGCCTTAGGTATGGCTAATGAAGGTGTCGTTGTAAACCATTTCGGATCCTGTTCCGCGTCAGCATAACTAATGATTTTGGCTAAAGGTGTAAGTCCTAATTCCTTTAATTTTTCACCACTCATTAATATTAAAGCTGCAGCACCATCATTCATGGTACTGGCATTGGCAGCAGTTACTGTACCCTCTTTACTGAATGCAGGATTTAATTGTGTAACCTTATCAAACTTTACATTATAGGGTTCTTCGTCTTTTGATATAACAATTGCATCTCCTTTTTTTTGCGGAATAATTACTGGAACTATTTCGGCATTAAATAAACCCTTTTCAATAGCTGCTTGTGATTTTTGATAACTTGCAATTGCAAATGCATCCTGATCAGCTCTAGAAATATTATTTTCATTTGCACATAAGTCAGCAAAATTACCCATTGCTACTTGATCATATACATCCACTAAACCGTCCTTTGCCAAACCATCTTGCATGGTTATATCACCATATTTATTGCCCCATCTTTGTGTTGTATTGTAAAATGGTACATTACTCATACTTTCCATTCCTCCTGCAATTATAATATCAGCATCACCTAATAAAATATTTTGAGCAGCCATGGCAATGGCTTTCATGCCACTAGCACAAACTTTGTTAACTGTTGTTGAAATTACTTTATTAGGAAGTCCTGCTGCTTTACTTGCCTGTCTTGCAGGTGCTTGACCTAATCCTGCTTGTATTACCGACCCCATGATCACTTCATCAATTAACTCAGGGTTTAGGTTTATTTTATCAATAGCCCCTTTAATCGCAATGGATCCTAGTGCTGTGGCTGAAATAGATTTTAAACAACCTCCAAACGAACCAATAGGTGTTCTTACTGCCGCTACGATAAATACTTCCTTTGCCATAATATTATAATTTAATGGTAAAAATATTAACTAACTTTTTTATTAACCATGACCCTCATCATTTGTTCCAGCAGCATTATTATTTGTAGGAGCTTCTGGGGCAACTTCCACATATCTAATTCCACCATCTTCAATGGTAATTAATTTGGACTTATATAAAATTCCTACATTCATTTTATACGCTTTTTTACTCATTGCAAAAAAAGCATAAATATCTTCTGGACTGGATTTATCATGATAAGGTAAAAATCCTTTATGAAGCTTCAATAACCTAATAATTGTTTGTTGATCCCCATCTAATTTTTCCACCCCTTGCTTTCCGATACCAATATCTAACTTATTGTCGTCTCTAATTTTCTTAATAAACGCTTCCTCAATAAACTGTCCAATATGCAAATGGGTAAATACTTCATTTTTATAAACCAAACCCTGGTGTACCCCATTTACAATAACCACATAACCAATTTCAGATTCACGATACACTTGTACTTTAACTTTCTCCCCTTCCTTTACCGTTAAAAAATCATTGCTAATTTGATTATCAATTTTTTCAGTAGCAGCAACTCTACCTGTTTGCTTGTCAATATATAATTTAACTAAATATTTTCCACCCAAACGCATGGTTGAAAGCTGTTGTGATGCGGGAACAAATACATCCTTCATTAATCCCCAATCCATAAACGCACCTTGTCTTGTTATTTCCACAACTTTTAAGGCTGCAATATCCCCAACCACTGCAAAAGGTTCCTGCGTGGTTGCAATCAAACGGTTATCAGAATCATGGTATACAAATACGCTAATAGTATCGCCAACTTGTAAACCAGAAGGAACAAAGCGTTTTGGTAATAATATACCCTCGCCACCATCATCCATATAAAACCCAAAGTCAACCTTTCGGTCAACACGCATCAAATTAAATTCTCCTACATTAATGGTTGACATGGCATTTGATTTTTGGTTGATTTAACCTTATTATAAATTTAGAACAATTCCGGTTGTTCATCATTAGGATCTTTGATAACTACTTTTGTTTCCCACTCCATTTCAATTGTTTTATTAAAATCAACCAATTTGGTACCAACTGCCTTCGATCCCATAATGTCAACCATTTTGCTCACTTTAAACTTGGCTTTTCTAATTTGAGCTCCTCTGCCC
>CANETM010000155.1 GCA_947441205.1 Bacteroidota bacterium
AACATTGCATACATTGGTGTTAAAGGAAATTATGATAATCCCAAATGGTTAAATAGCCACGCATTTAATGCCAAAAGACTTGGCACTGATGATATTATGCTTTTTTCACCTTCTGTTGTCGACCATTATCAAACTTTACAACATTTAAATAAATGCGTAATCAACCATTTTATTGAACAAATACAAAGTAACCTATTTGCCAACCATGACCCCATTCATTTCCTCCCAGGTCCAGCATGGCATGATTTAAATGAAAGCTCAATAAAGGACATCCTAAATAAACCATTTACCATTTCAACACAACGAAATCGAATGGGCTATCCATTAAATGGTCCCAAGCTTTCTACTTCAATAAAACAAAGTTATTTTTCAAGTGCAGTTACTAGGGGTACACTTCAGTTACTTCCCAATGGTGATGTAATTGTTTTAATGGCCGATCATCAAACCATTGGAGGTTATGCAAACTTGGGTCAAATAATTTTGGTAGATTTACCAAGGTTTGCGCAAATGAAAATTGGCCAAGCATTTAAATTTAGTTTAACCAATTTAGAAACTGCACAAACATTATATCGAAAAATGTATGCACCCTTTAAGTATTGATATTAACTGTGACATGGGCGAAGGTATGGGAAACGAATCCTATATCATGCCCTATATTAGCAGTGCCAATATAGCTTGCGGAGGACATACCGGAAACGCTGACACCATTAAAAGAACAATTGAAATTGCACTACAACACAATGTTGCAATTGGTGCTCACCCAAGTTATTATGATATAGAAAATTTTGGCAGGGTGTCTCAATTTATATCTGTACTAGAATTAGCTGAACTCATTGCAGAACAATATTATTTGTTTGAAAAAATTGCCCTACAAATGGGGGTGCCCATTCATCATGTTAAATTGCATGGAGCCTTATATAATGATTGTGCAAAAGACGCTTTACTTAGTAAAACATTTGTTCAAACAATTCAAGCAATTGATCCCACTTTAATTGTTTATGGATTAAGTGGAAGCTATACTATACAAGAAGCAATTATGAATGGTCAACCTTTTTATAGAGAAGCTTTTGCAGATAGATCCTATCAAAAAAATGGACAACTAACCCCTAGGCATTTATCTCATGCCATGTTGGAAGATGTGGACGATGTTATACAACAAGTAACAAAATTAATAAAAGAAAATAAAGTAGTTAGTTTACAAGGTGATATCATTGATTTGAAAGTAGACACCATTTGTATACATGGTGATGGCCCAAACGCCATTACATTTTCAGAATCGATTTATGACGCCTTAAAGAATAATAATATTGAAATTAAAAAATACTAAAACAAATGCTACTATACCCTCTTTAACTGGAGTAAGTATAGGTGCTGCATTCTTAATGGCCAACTCCTCTATTGGACCAGGTTTTCTTACACAAACTTCGGTGTACACCGAACAACTTTTAACAAGCTTTGGTTTCGTAATATTAATTTCTATTTTACTTGATTTAGGTGCACAAATTAATATATGGCGTTGCATTACATTAAGTGGAATGCGTGCACAAGAAATTGCCAATGAACTTTTACCAGGACTAGGCAATTTACTTTCAATATTAATTGTGTTAGGTGGTTTAGCATTCAATATTGGAAACATTGCAGGATGTGGATTAGCACTTAATATTTTAACGGGCATTTCATTTGCAAAAGGAGCCATGATTAGTGGTGTCATTGCCATCCTAATTTTTTGGATACAAGAAATCGGAAAAATGTTGGATGTAATAACAAAATATTTAGGCATCCTTAAAATTGGATTAACATTATTAATAGTGTATGCAGCAAACCCACCAATATTAGACGCAGTGCACCATACATTTGTTCCTGAAAAAATTTCCTTACTTGCTATTGTTACCATTGTGGGTGGTACAGTTGGAGGATACATTACTTTTTCAGGAGCGCATCGATTAATTGATGCTGGCATTAGTGGACCAAGTCAAATCCCTTTTGTTACCAAAAGTGCAAGTAGTGGTATTATTATTTCATCGGTCATGAGATACATATTATTTTTAGCTGCTGTTGGAATTGTAAGTAAAGGGATACATCTTGATAAAAATAATCCTGCCGCAACTATTTTTGAATCAGCAGGAGGACGATGGGGATTATTTATTTTTGGAATAGTGTTATGGAGTGCTGCCATCTCATCAGTCATTGGCGCATCCTATACATCTTTTAGTTTTATAAAACACTTGAAGTATAAATTTGTTAAGCAAGAAAGACTCATTATTAGTGGCTTCATTATTTTTACAACTCTTTTATTTGTAATCATAGGGAAACCAAAAGAGTTACTCTTATTGGCTGGATTATTGAATGGATTTATTTTACCATTTGCATTGGCAATTATGCTTATTGCTAGTAGGAAAATAACAATACTAAAACAATACGCCTACCCTATATGGATTCAATTAAGTGGCTGGGTAGTTGTCCTACTCATGGGAACAATGAGTGTATTTGCAGTGATAGAAAAGATAAGTGCTGCTAAATAATTAGGGTAATTATTTATTATCGCTACCTACATCCAACATATCCATCTTATTTTCTTTAGGTTTAAATCCAAAATTATACCTTAATGATAAACCCCAACGTCTTGTATCGTTTTCTCTATACCCAATTGCATTTTGAGTTCCTTGACGCAAAGTGAAATTATTTTTATTCGTAAATAAAAAGTCATTATAGCTCGCAGTAATAATTAATTTTTTCTTCAAAAATTGTCTGTTAATGGAAGTATTTAACGAACCGAAATCAGATAACTCATAAAATTGTTGTTGCCCACTAAACCTCCAAAAACCATTGAGGGTAATGGTTGAGAGGGCGTCCAATTTAAATGATTGGAAAGTGAATAAAGTCCATGTTCCCTTATTAAATGAAATAGGTTTGCCTTCATAAAATCCATTGTAATTGTTTCTATTATACTGAGTCCCAAGCACGGCAAAAAACTTTTTGCCTGGCGGGATTACACCCAAAATTCTAAAATAAGTTTCTCTACTTTTTCCTAAATTATCATAAGTGCGATAACTAACTTGATTATTGGTAGGTGACTGGTAAACTACATTCGTAAAAATATCCTTTGTCTCATTAATACCATATGCGAATAAGGGTTTATCATCTACACTGATATTTGCTTCGTAATTTGTAGTGAATTGAGGTCTTAAATTTGGGTTACCCGCTTCGTATAAATAAGGATCAATATATTTTGCAAATGGATTTAAATAATCATAGGATGGTCTACTAATTGTTTTTCTATACACTAAAAATCCACGCAATTCATATTGCATTATATTGATAATTTTCCTACTTAGATAAACATAAGGAAAGGGGTCGGTTCTATTGACTGAAAAAGTAGTATCCTTGGGCACCAATTGTTGACCTTGCATAATAGTTTGTTCAAATCTAGTACCCACTTTTAAAACCACAGGCCCCCATGTTTTTGAGGCTTGAATATACCCTGCATTAATCTGCTCTTTATAATCAAAACTATTAGTTCTAAATGGATCTGGGTTTGTTATATTTAAAACTGTTTTTGTATAATTTGACCGATTCTTGAATAATAAAGTTGAAGTTTTCAAACCCGCTTCTATAGTCAACCCTAGCCATTTCTTTTTTATATCAGATTGATAAGTGAGAAAATTTCTTTCATTTCCAAATTGTCCATCCCCTCTTGAGACATTACTATTACTTGCCAACAAATTATTATATACTTGATCTGTATTGCTTTTGGAAAAATTAAAAGCAATGTCATTTATCCATTCTCCACCTACCGTATCTAACTTATATTTTGCTCTAAATGATTGATTAAGAAATTTATTAGAAGCATTATTTTGAACCATTGTATATAATTCACTTAAATTTTTATTGATTGAAACGACTTTAAGAATAGAGGAATTCAATGTATTATTTTCCGACTTATTTTGACTCAATCTACCATCATAATTCAACTCCCACTTGTCGCCAAAATTTTTACCAAAGCCATAACCCAAGTTCATTGAATTATTGGGAGAAACAGTTCTGGCATTTTGATTTAGTAAAGTATCAAGGGTTACACTCCTATCCGACGTTGTAATCGAATATCCATTGTTATTACTATACTGTGCATTGACATAAGAAGTTAACTTATCATTATTGTTTGCCAAATTAAATCCAATAAACTGATTCCCATAAACGCCTTGTGCAAAACCGCTATTAATTGAACCATTCAAGCCCAATTTAATTCCTTTCATCAATACAACATTCACTACACCTCCACCACCAGAGGCATCATATTTAGCAGAAGGCGTTCTGATTAATTCAATTTTTTGA
>CANETM010000156.1 GCA_947441205.1 Bacteroidota bacterium
AAGATAGTTATGCCGCTTTGCGAGCGGTTATTTCGGAATTACTTTTACAAAATAAAAAAGTAGTTATTATAGGGGGTTCTCATGATTTAACATTAGCACAGTATCATGCATACACTTCCATTCCCACACTTGTTAATGCAGTTGTTGCCGATGCAAAAATTGATCTTGATTTGGAAGCTAGGCTACCATCAGATCATTTTTTAGAAGAGTTGTTTACTGGCTTACCTAATCACTTGAATCATTATTCTCATATTGGATTCCAAAGTTATTTCATGCATCCACATATGCTGGAAACAATTGATAAATTACGTTTTGATTGTTTTAGATTAGGTGTTGTTAGAGAAAGTATTGAAGAAATGGAACCTGTTATACGAGACAGCCATTTAATGAGTTTTGATATAAGTGCTATTCAAAATGCCCATGCTCCAGCAAACTTAATAACGCCAAATGGCTTTAATGGCGAAGAGGCATGCGTACTAATGCAATATGCTGGAATGAGTTGGAAAACAAGCACAATTGGATTATTTGGTTATCAAGCTGAACATGATCATAAAGGACTTACTGCTATACAAATGGCTCAAATGATTTGGTATATTGTTGACGGTGTTCAAAAAGGTAAAAAAGAATCTCCTTTAAGCGACATAGAGCGATTTAAAGAATTTCATATTGCATTTACAGATATTGATACAAAATTTTTACAAAGTAAAAGTACGGGTCGTTGGTGGATGAAGTTACACAATGAGCAATGGTGCCCTTGTAGTTATAAAGATTATTTAGTAGCTTCAAACAACGAAATTCCAGAAAGATGGTTAAGAGCACTCGAAAGAGAATAAGCATACACTTTCAAAGTGTATTTACTTTAGCAGTATTGTTATTTACAACTGCATGTAGCGTACAAAAAGCACAAAAAACACTATTGAGTACTGATCCTTTAAAAGGTGCTCATGTTGGTATTGCTATTTATAATGAGTCTAATCAACAGTGGGTGAGTAAATATCAAAGTGATCATTATTTCACACCTGCGAGTAATACTAAAATACAGTCTTGTTTTTTAGGTATGAAGTATTTAAAAGACTCGATACCTGGTTGGCAATATGCTGAAAATAGCGACTCCGTTTTTTTAATGCCTTTAGGAGACCCTAGTTTTTTACATCCTGATTTTAGTTATCAGCCTGTCGCTGATTTGATTAAGAATACAAAAAAGCAAATTGTGTTTTGTATGCCGGCAACTGATGATAAATTTGAAGCCTATGGTAAAGGTTGGGCATGGGATGATTATCCCGAGGACTATCAACCTGAAAGAAACAGATTAAATATTTATGGCAATGTAATTACGGTATATAAAAAATCAAATAGTATCCAAATAAAGCCAAGCTTTTTTACAAAAAATCAAATGCTTCCTGCTAGTTATTCTATTTGGTCTCGTGAAAAATTGAGCAATCAGTTTTTCCCAAAACAGGATCCTATTAAAGATCTTGAACACCAGGTACCTTTTATTACGGGTACAAATTATAGCATTGCTAAATCATTGATTGAAGACAGTTTGCATCCGCAACGTCCAATTGCCATTCAAAAAGGATGGAATCAACCTTCAGCTAAAATCATTAATACGGTAGCTACTGATTCATTATTAAAAATAATGATGAATCGTAGTGACAACTTTTTTGCTGAACAAATTTTATTAATGACCAGTCAGCAATTATTAGGTAGGATGGATGATGTTGCAGTAATTGATACTATTTTAAAAACTGATTTTGCTAATTTTCCTCAAAAGCCAGAGTGGGCTGATGGTAGTGGTCTTAGCAGATTTAACTTAACGACACCTGAAAATTATATTACATTATTACAAAAAATGGAAAAGGATTTCCCAATGGAAAGAATTAAATCCATTTTTGCACAAGGCGGTAAAGGGTCACTTTCGGCTTACTATAAAAATATTCCCGGTGTGCTTTATGCTAAAACAGGTACACTTGGTAATCAAATTGCTTTAAGCGGATATATCATTACGAACAAGGGTACTCGATTAACTTTTTCAGTACTTGTGGGAAATCATGTAAGTCCAACTACTTATCCAGTTAGACATGCTGTTGAAGAATATTTAACAGCAATTATGAAAAAGTATTAGTCAAGCTTGGTCTTAATCTTAATTCGTTATTTACTAAATAGTCCGTCCAAATAAGATTCTTTAAAATCAATATAAGTGGGTGCACCGGAAGCAGTAAGTGTAGAGATTTCACATTCCAATAAGGACTCAATTAAGCTATGCATTTCCTTTTGAGTTAATGATTGGCCCGATTTAATGGCAGACTGCCTTGCCATACAACGAATTATTTTTTCTCTTTTGCTAAACTTAATATCGCCGCTAAAATGTTTGAATTGTTCAAGCAATAGTTCAATAGCATTTTTTTCATTTCCTGAAATTACGTCTGCTGGAATTCCTTGAATGATAAAACTGTTTTGTCCAAATGGCTCTATTTCATAGCCAATTACTGCAAGGTCCTCAATAATATCCTCTAATAAAATGGCATCCGCTACCCCTAATTCCATGACTACGGGGAATAAACTTTTTTGAGTTGCATGAGGATGAACTGTTGCCTTTTGATATTTTTCATACAATACTCTTTCGTGTGCGAGCTGTTGGTTAACCATAATAAAACCCGATGCAGTAGGCGCAATAATATATGTATTGTTTACTTGAAGTAATGTGGTGTCCTCATTCACTTTAATGCCATTGGATTCTTTGTATAAACCCATGGAGGAAGACTTCACTATAAATGAATCGCTATTACTTGTTAAATTATTTTCATCACCTGAAGTTGGTAGGTCACTAAAAAAACTTTTCCATTCCTTTTTTTCTGCGTCACTTACCCTTGGAATAAAATGAGCTTGATTTTTTTGCGTGAATCCTGCATACAATGAACTACTTGCTGCACTGTTTCTTTGTTCCTCAGTAAATGGTTTTTGAATGCCATCTAATTGTTGAAAATCGGCATCCAATGAAAAATCAAGAGAAGGGGCAATACTGAATTGGGCTAGTGCATGTTTCACAGCTGCCTGCACAAATGCATAAATTATTTTATCGTCTTCAAATTTAATTTCTTGTTTCGTTGGATGCACATTTATGTCCACTCTTGAAGGGTCAACATCAATGTATAATAAATAGCTTGGGAAATTTTCCTTAGGAATTAATCCTTCGAAAGCATTGGCGATAGCGTGATGTAGGTAAGGACTTTTAATAAAACGTCTGTTTACAAAAAAGTATTGGTCACTTCTTGTTTTCTTAGCAGTATCTGGTTTACCTACAAAACCTGAAATGGTTAGGTAATCTGTTTTTTCACCTACTGCCACTAATTTAGTTTGATAACTATTTCCTAAAACATGAATTGCTCTTTGTTTAAAACTTCCACCTTCCCAATGAAAAACATCCTGACCATTATTGGTAAGGCTAAAATAAATTTCAGGAAAAGCGAGTGCCACTCTTGTAAATTCTTCAATGATATGTTTTAATTCAGCTGAATTGCTTTTTAAAAAATTTCGTCTTGCAGGAATATTGAAAAACAAGTTTTTCATGCTAATATTAGTCCCTACAGGACATGCAATTGGACTTGTTTCATTTACATTACTATTTTCAATTTCAACCTTTGTTCCAAGTTCATCCTGTGCTTGTCTTGTTTTCAATGTTACTTGAGCAACTGCTGCGATAGAGGCAAGCGCTTCCCCTCTAAAGCCCATTGTTCTAATTTGAAACAAGTCTTCAATTGAACTTATTTTGCTTGTTGCGTGACGAGCAAATGAATTTTGTGCATCAATTGGATTCATGCCTTTGCCGTTATCAATTACCTGGATTAATGCTTTACCCGCATCATTGATAATTAATTTTATTTCAGTAGCACCGGCATCAACTGCATTTTCCAATAATTCTTTTACCGCACTTGCTGGTCGTTGTATGACTTCGCCTGCTGCAATTTGATTGGCAATATGATCAGGTAATAAATGAATGCTATTGGTCACTAATAAATCGTTTAAAGTGTGTAAAAGTAGTAAATTTGGGCCTGAAAAACATCAACTTATGATTAGAACAGCAGACATAAAAAAAATACCACATAACTACCTTCCCGCAACGTTTATTTTAAAGGAATGGGCTGATTTAGAACCTTTTTTTAAGGAGTTAAGTGATCGTGCGATAAATGATAAAATGGAACTTGAGAAATGGCTAAAAGACGTAAGTGAATTAGAGGCCTTTATTA
>CANETM010000157.1 GCA_947441205.1 Bacteroidota bacterium
GCAACTACAGTTACTAATAAAAGGTTAAACAAGCTTATAGGTAATAAGTATTTCCATTCTAAATTTAATAATTGATCAACTCGCAAACGAGGAAAAGTCCATCTAAACCACATAATCAAAAAGATTAAGAAAAATGTTTTTCCCATAAACCAAATACTGGATGGAATATAATCCATGATATGATTAAATGCTTCCCAAGTTCCAATATGAAGTGGCATCCATCCTCCTAAAAATAAGGTTGCCCCAATTGCGCATACAATAAATATATTAATGTATTCAGCTAAAAAGAATAATGCAAATTTCATTCCTGAATACTCGGTGTGAAATCCTGCAGTTAATTCTGACTCTGCTTCTGCTAAATCAAATGGAGCACGATTTGTTTCGGCAGTGACAGCAATAATATATAACACAAAGGCAATGACCACGGGTATATGTCCTTTGAATAACCACCAGCCATTTTCTTGTGCTGCAACAATTTCAGAAATTTGTAAACTACCAGTCAACACCACTATTGTTAATACGGCAAAGCCTGCAGATAATTCATAGCTCACAATTTGTGCGCCACTGCGCATAGCACCTAATAAGGAATATTTATTATTACTTGCCCAACCTGCCATTAATATGCCAATTACAGATAAAGAAGAAACGGATGAGATATATAACACGCCAATATTAATATCCCAAATTTGAAAGTTTTTTGCAAATGCAATTGGGGCTAATAATAACATGGCTACTATCATAACCACAAATGGAGCGAGGTTAAATAAAAATTTATCAGCTGCGTCTGGTGTTAAACCCTCCTTCATAATAAGTTTTAAGGTATCTGCTGCGGTTTGGAAAATACCACCAGGTCCTACACGATTTGGACCAAGGCGAATTTGAATTCTCGCAGCTACTTTACGCTCTAATAATACCAATACCAAACCCAATACGGCAAATAAAGTAATACATAATAAAATCACAATCGCACATTCAATGGCCAATGCAATAGTTGGATCAAACTTGGCTAATAACCAATCCTGTGTTGTTTTTGTGATACTCTCTAAACTTAACATTTATATCTTTTTATTAGTATGATGCTATTTTTTCTTTTTCGATTTTCCCTCTATCTTTTTTATCAATTTATCTATCAATATCTGGTATTACTAAATCTAAGGTTCCCATGGTCGCCATTAAATCTCCAATCTTACTTCCTTTTGAAATATGATCTAAAACGGATAAGTTTGAAAAACCTGGTGAACGGAATTTAATTCGGTATGGAGTGGTTCCACCTTCACTTACAATATATACACCTAACTCACCTCTAGCAGTCTCCACTCGTTGGTAAAATTCACCTTTTGCTAATTTCAATACATTCTTAGTTTTTCCAACAAACTCTCCTTCAGGAATATTGTCAATTAATTGTTCAATGATGCGAATAGATTGATTCATTTCTTTTACACGTACTAAATATCTTGTAAAGGAGTCGCCATCGGTTTCAATAATTTCATCAAACTCTACACGATCGTATGCATCATAGGGAGCAATCTTTCTCATGTCACAACTTACGCCACTTGCTCTTGCTACCGGTCCTGTGCAACCATATGAAATAGCATCAGCAGTTGTTAACACACCAACGCCTTTCGTGCGACTTTGGAATATCACATTGCCTGTTACTAAGTCCTCATATTCGGTTACTTTCTCTTTAAATTGTTTTACAAATGCCTTTACTTTAGTTTGAAATTCAGGGTGTATGTCATACATCAAACCACCAGGAACAATATAATTCATGGTAAGACGAGCACCACAAGTATCCTCCATAATATCCGTAATCATTTCACGCTCTCTAAAGGCGTAAAAGAAAGGAGTAAAAGCACCTAAGTCCATAGCCATAGCACCAATCCATAATTCATGCGATGCAATACGCGTTAATTCATTCAAAATAGTTCTAACCACTTTTGCGCGCTCAGGTACTTCAATTTGCATTCCTTTTTCTACCAATAAGGCGCAGGCAGTATTATTAATGTGAGATGACAAATAATCCATCCTACTAGTCACGTAAATAAATTGACGATAAGTTAAACTCTCACACATTTTTTCAATGGAGCGATGGATATAACCTAAATGGGGTTCAATTTTTTTAATCGTTTCACCATTGAGTGTTACCACCAAATGTAATACACCATGTGTTGCAGGGTGTTGAGGCCCCATGTTGATAACCAACTCTCCATCGGGTCCTAGTTCAGTAGTGTCTTTTATAATTTCAGTTTCATTATACATGGGTCAATTATAATTTTATCATGTTGATGGGATCTTCAAAATCTTTTCTTAGTGGCCAGTATCCCTTTGTTTCCCTAACACCTTCCTTTTTTTCATCGACAGCTATCGCTGTCTCGTCCTCTAATATTAATCTTCTTAAATCTGGATGATTTAAAAACTGCACTCCAAACATTTCAAATACTTCACGTTCAAGAAATTCAGCTGTACGCCAAATATCACATACTGTTTCTATTTCAGGATTTGTTCTATCAACATTTGCTTTAAGAACTAGGTTGATAGTTCGATCCTTTGAAGATGTTAAGTGATACACCATGGTCAAGTGCGTTTTATAATCAACGCAGGTTAAACAAAATAAAAAATCCATTTGCATTGCTTTTCCGTGAAGCATAAATGCAAGTGGTTTTAATTGATTGGGTTCCACTATAATATTTAACCATTCGCCCGTTTCATCATATGTTGCTTCTGGCGTGTGAGCGGTTATAAATTCTTTTATTGCTTCGTTAGTCATAGTCAAAAAAGTATCGTTATGTACTGAATTATTCAATAATTTATTGCGGTTGTCCTTTAAATTCAACCCTAATCTGATCCCTAGTCATACCCATTTTAATTTTCTCTTGTAAAGAAATTAAAGAGTGTAATAAAGCTTCGGGACGAGGAGGACATCCTGGAATATATACATCCACCGGAATAATATGATCGGCGCCTTTTACTACTGAATAAGTATTATAAAAAAAGGGTCCACCACTAATTGCACAAGCACCCATGGCGATTACATATTTAGGATCAGCCATTTGATCATATAAACGTTTTAATACAGGAGCCATTTTATTTACGATGGTACCTGCTATAATAATAACGTCGGCTTGACGAGGAGAGGCGCGTGCTACTTCAAAACCAAATCGTGAAAAATCATATTTGGCAGAAGCAGTAGACATCATTTCAATGCCACAACAACTTGTTGCAAAAGACAATGGCCATAAGGAATTGCTACGAGCCCAATTAATAACACTATCAAAAGTGCTTACAACAATTCCACCACCTGGTGTTTCGTGGATAATACCCGGAAATGGGGGATTACCAGCAATGTTTTCATTTAACTCCATTTTAGTGCGCCTTTTTTATGAGCGTATAAAAAGCCCATGAATAAAATAAATATGAATACGATAATTTCAATAAGTGCGACCATGCCTACTTTTTTAACCACCACAGCCCAAGGGTACATAAATACTAACTCAACATCGAAAATTAAAAATAAGAGGGCAAATAAATAATAACCTACATTAAATTGATGCCAAGGTGATGTGTTGGTTGGGATGCCACATTCATAGGCTTGACCTTTTTGTGGATTCTTCGATCCTTTAACAAATATTTTTCCAACTATTATACCACCAGCGGAAAAGGCGATTGCTGCAATGATTAAAGCTAATAAGGAAATTGAGCCCATAAGCTAGTTTTATTAAGTGTCCTAAATTACGAATAAAAATGAGAAATGGTTCGATTTGTCAATTCAATTATTGCCCTCGCAGGCATAAAAATATATATTTATTTATTTGCACTAAATATCCACAAAATAGCTGTCTGCTTGTATTTGATATGGTTTTTGGAAAATCGATTATAAATGTGGGCTTTTTAACAGGCATTACAAAAGAATTTCTTACTCATTTATATTATGGAGTAGTCGTTTAGGGTATTTGGCCTATTTTGGTGCTAGGCATGGTAATACGGGTACAAGTTTTACTGACGTATGTCCGGGAACATACTACAATATGAGAGTTTATAAACGACCATTAATAGCTTCAGAAATTTCTACCCTTTTTAATGCAATGATGTCAACTTATGGGTTATAAATAATTTGTTTTTTGTACCTTGTAAGTGTGAAGAAAAGTTTTACAATTTTTTGTTTGATAGCATTATTACTTTCTACAAGTAGCTTAACCTTATTTTATTGGGTGCAGGAGCAATGGCATGAGCAGGAAAGATTCGCA